>CAZXSQ010000073.1:0-7399 GCA_964643335.1 uncultured bacterium | reverse complement strand
CGCTTCCCCGATTTCGCTTGAAGCGGTGAAGAAGCAGTAAAAATCATGGAACCGGCTAAGGTTGTTTGTTGTAAAAAATCCCGCCGGTTTATTGTGTGTTTGGTATCTTTATTCATTCTTTAACCACCCTCCATAATCAATGATACCTATAGGTAAGCAAAAAAGGGTTGGTTTATAAAGGTAAGCTGATGGGTGGCAAGGGCAAGCGAAGCAGCCCTTGAGGTAAGTGGCACAAGGTGATGGAAAGCAAGAGCTGACCGCAAACGGTCTTGCCCTTGGCACCCGGCCTGTTATAATGGGACATTATGAGCGAAATAAAGACAATAGATATATCTCATATCCGTTTCACTTCTACGGCTCAGCCAACCGAAGAAGATGTGAAACTGTGGGACAGTTTGAGCTCGGATGAGCAACGAGCTGTGCTTTACCGTGAATTGGAAAAATCGCGGGCAAGCGGTCTGGCCCCCAAACAAACAATGGCGGAAATGATTGCTGAATTCCGTACTGAAATGGTGAATGAACTATAGGCTTACCACTAGCGCACGAAACGGCCTCCGCGATATCTACCAATATACCGTAAAAAATTTTGGACAGACACAGGCTGAACTTTATTTGGGAGGTCTGGATTATACCTTCGATCTCCTCACAGACAATCCTAAACTTGGCCAACAGGCAGGAGAGAACACCTATCGCTATCTTTACAAAGGGCACTATGTATTTTACATGATCGAGGGGGATACTACGGCGACACGTTCGACCGCTAGTTGTTATACTGCGTATCCGCAATACGAGAATGAAACTGCCAGGTGGCAATGGAAAGAGAAACAGCCCTTGAAGTAAGTGGTACAAAGTGCGGTAAAGCAAGGGCTGACCCAAACGGTCTTGCCCTCGGCACCCAGTCGTGGGATAATGCGTGTAGGGGCGGTTCGCGAACCGCCCCTACGGGTTTCATAATATTTCAAGAAATTTTTACTCTTAACCACGGGAGTTTGCTTAAAATTCTTTCTTTTTTATCGAGTTGGAATAACCGGCGGGCATTGCTATTCATAATAGGTTCAACAAATTCCAGCGCTTCATCCAATGAATACCAACCTTCTTCAACTAGGGAGACTAACGCGGTTGTGATGCCACGGAGCGCTAGAACCGCATGACCGACAACCGGCTCGACCGGGGTATCATCCCCACTAAACGTCATAATTTTGTTCGCAGGAGCGGTCATTTGACTGAAGCGATTAAAGAAAAGTTGGGGAATGAATGGAATATCCTATTTCTCAACGCTGTCTGCGGTAACGTCAATCATATCAATGTGAACGATCCTAACCAGCGCAGCGGCTATGAAGAATCACGTAAAATTGGCCGAAGGTTGGCCGAATCCGCCCTTGAAGCCAAAAAAGTGGCCAAAACCATTACAATTCAACATCTGGCCTCCAAAACCAAGACTGTACAATCCCCTATTCGGGAAGTCGCCAAGGAGGATCTGGAATGGGCCAAACAGCAAATGGAACAAGATCCGGAGCAAGCGGCCAAGCGAAGATTCAATGAACGCACCCCAGCCAGAATTATCCAGCTGGCCAATATGAAAGGATCTGCACATCCAGCTGAGATTATCGCAATGAGACTCGGCCCCATCGCGATTGTAGGTCTCCCTGCTGAAGTGTTCGTCGAAGTGGGTCAGGATATAAAAACACACTCCCTATTCGAACCGACGTTGACGATTGGACTCACCGGCGGTTCCATGAAATACCTGCCGCACCCGCGAGGCTACGATGAAGGCGGCTACGAGGCAACTTACGGCAGCGCACACTACTCGCCTGAAACACCAATTCTTTGGAGTGATACTGCCAATGAATTATTGTTAAATTTATATAATATCGAGTAATGTTTTGTCAGGTGGAAGGCGGTATGTAGGTGTTTGTCTAAAAACAAGTTAGACACATAAATCTAACCTTACATATAGTAAGGGCAAACCTATGTGTTTGCCCTAAAAAACAAGCCATTTTCATAGTAGCAAAAAACCGTGATTCACCTTTATCAACTAATTGAAGAAAAAACATCATGCAATACGACATCACATCCAAATTTATTGCTGAGAAAGGCAAGGAATCGCTGTACCGTTTTTTTCAAAAACAAGACGCGGTGAATATGGAATTGATTGAAGACCTTCCCCAAGAATTCCCAGACATCAAAAAAGGAGATTTTGTACTCAAAGTGACAAAAAAGAGCGGTGAGCAGGAGATACTTATCTGGGAATTTAAAACCCGCTGGGATATGCGTGATGTTGAAAATTTGATGTCATATACCCTTCGTGCCCGGCAAAAATATGGACTTCCAGTTAAGCCGGTCATGTTTTTATTTCTTCAGAATGATTCAGCATCCGGTTTGTATGAAGATGGTCAATTCAGATTTAACTTTGAATTGATCAAGATGTGGGAACAGGACGGAGATGCCATTTTGAATGAGGATGACTTTTATCTTTATCCATTTCTTCCATTAATGTCCGAAGAAGAAGTTGTTTTAAAAGCGGAAGAAAAGTTGTATAATAGCCCATTAGATAAAAACGAGAAATCCGAATTATTGTCAGCCATGACCATTTTTGCCGGATTAAGAAGTAAAGAGTTAAGTAAACGTCTTTTTCAGAACAGGAGAGATATCGTGATAGAGTCACACGCATATGAAATATTTAAAGAAGATGCATGGAAGGAAGGCCGGCAGGAAGGACGGCAGGAAGGACGGCAGGAAGGACGGCAGGAAGGCCTGAAGGAAGGCCTGAAGGAAGGTCTTCAAGAAGCGATACAATTGGCTTTGGAGATCAAATTTGGAGATCAAGGACTTGATTTAATCCCTCGCATAAAAGCCATCGATTCTCTGGAAAAACTTGAAGAGATCAAGTCTGTTGTTCGTATTGCTGAAAACCTTCATCAAGTTGAATCTGTTCTTTAAAAAATCTATGTTTTGTTTATATATGCCAGTGTAGAGGCGAGAAAAATCGTCATGAATTACACAAGTTTAACGAATTTCAATCCCCTCTATTTTTACCTATACTTATCTGTAGAAATAAAGATCAAAAAAAATAGGAGGGATCACCATGAAAAACTGGATAGCAAATATCAATTGGCCTGGAAGTCAGGTTTTCGTTTTTTCTCTTCTTCGTATCGGCATCGGGTGGCACTTCCTATGGGAAGGTTGGATTAAGTTATCACAACCTTCATGGAGTGCTGAAAACTATCTTCTGGCTTCGTGGGGACCTTTTTCATCATTGTTCCAAGGTATGACCAGCTTAACGGTATCCCAGACACCGATTTTAAACTGGTTTTTCACAAGCAACACCCAATGGATTCTTGCCATTTCCAATTTTGCAGTTCCGTGGTTGTTATTTTTGGCAGGTATTGAACTCATTCTTGGTTTATTTTCCCGTGCTGCGATTCTTGCCGCCATGGGATTGCTAGTTCTTTTTATAATCGCCATGCCTTCGATAGATATGACACCCACGTTACCGGAAGTCAACCAAATTGGATGGTCTCAATATTACACAGATATGAGTCAGGCCCAGTGGGCAGGAAAAATGAAAGCCGGACATGAAGGCAATTACTTTCTTATTAATAAAAACATCATCGAATTTCTTGCTTTGGCTTCCCTGCTCACAATTGACTTAAGAAAACTGTACGGAATCGACTCACTGTTAGAAAAAACGCCGGAAAAATCACCACAAGAGAATGAGACAACGGAAACAATGCCACAAAGCATCGAAACTATGAGAACAACATAAAAAATTGACCAAAAGGAGGTCACGATCATGAAACTCAATGCTGAACAAAAACTAATTGGACGCCGGAATTTTCTAAAAGCCGCTGCGGTTCTTCCAGCAGTTGGAGCCGTTACCCTATAAAGCATCCACCGTCGGTCCTGTAAAAACCGGGATTGTGGGAACAGGCATGGAGGGACGGATTTTAATCACACTCGCCGATCCAAAGTATTTATACATTGTGGCTTCCTGTGATATTCGGCCCGATAACCGGGTGCTGGGACATGAATTAATTAAAAAACCCGAACTCGGCCATCATCCCAATTCAAAAATCTATGAGCGATTTGAAGACATGCTCAATGATGAGGATATAGAAGCGGTCATCATCGCCACACCTCTCCACATGCACGGACCGATGGCTATTCAAGCGTTGAAAGCAGGAAAACACGTTTTCGTTGAAAAAACCATGGCCTATAGCGCTGATGATTGTTTCGAAATGGTTCGTTTAGCCAGAAAGAAAAACCTCAATCTCCAAGTCGGGCATCAACGCTTCTACAATCCATTGTACTGGGATGCCTACAAAATGATGCGCGAAAACCTGCTGGGCAATATCTATCACATGCGGGCATTATGGCATCGCAATACAGATTGGAATTATTGGATCCATGTTCATAATGCCGCCAATGAGGAACTGCTTAAGCAACTTCGTGTTATGAATACTCAAGCCCATGGCTATCCGAGTGTACAACACCTGGTGAACTGGCGTTGGTACAAAGAATTCTCACACGGCCTGTGGACGGAGTTGTGCAGTCACCAAATAGCCATTACCAACTGGTTATTCGATTCAATACCCAATGCAGTCTATGCCACCGGCGGTACTTTAAAAACTAACAAGGATCAAAACAACTTGTATCTCAAATACAAGGATGAATACGAACTGAAAAAGAAATACAACGCGACTGACAAGGAAACCTTCAACCAGTACCGGCGAACAGTGAAGGGCTATGATCAGGATGACCGCACCATATCAGATCATATCTACGCCATCTTTGAATACCCCAATGGCAGGACAGTGAACTATTCGTCCATCCAAAGCAGCAGCGTGGACAATTATTATGAGGAAATTATGGGAACACGCGGGACGATCATCTTGAGCAACGAAAACGAATCGTATCTATTTTGGGAACCCGGCTGGGATGAAGAGAAAGCCAAACAAGCGGGAAAAGCAGAAAAAGAAACTCAAATCGACGTGGTCAATGAAGACTTGAGCAAAGCCGCATTTGCCGCTCATGAATCTCAGGAAGCCACAGGAAGCGGGGGAGCTTCGGATATGGGCAAATTGGATCCATATCGATGGGAGTTGCAAGGTTTTGCCCACACAATCCGGACCGGTGCCCCGAATCTTTGCGACGGAGTCATGGGAGCAGGAGCCGCTTTAGCCTGCTTGTACGGAAAACAATCCCTAGAAGAACAACGCCGAATAACCATACCATCATTGAACGTTTGAGCAGGCAGCACAGCCGTCCCGCCTGTTAATCTAGAGTAGACCAGGCGTCCCGCCTGTACATTCATCCGTCCCACCCACCGCTAACGCAGGCGCCCCGCCTATACTTCCATGGGTAGCGCAGGCGTCCCACCTGCAATCCGGTAGCGTAGTCACCCCGCCTGCAACCCGGTAGCACAGGCGTCTCGCCTGTACTTCCATGGGTAAAGCAGGCGTCCCCGCCTGCACCGTCCAGCCTTTAGTTATTATCATCCAGAACAATCATTCAGAGTAAACTGCTTCCTGCAAACCTCTAATATATCCGATAGCAAACAACCGTCCGATGGATGAATAACCGGGTCTATCATTTCTGTCACCTTCCATAGTCGGTACATGATCAGGCCGGCAGACTCCGTCAAAACCGATATCACGGTAAGCCCTCATGCAAGCCGCCATGTCAGTTTGGCCGGCGTCGTGGAAGGTTTCTTGGAATTTCCGAGGGATTCCTTTCACATCGCGAAAATGGACAAAAAAGATTTTCTTCTGTTCACCAAAATGCCGGATCACTTTTGGAAGATCGTCCGTCATCAGGGTAAAATTGCCCTGACAGAGTGCGATGCCATTAACCGGGCTGGGTACCAAATCAAGCAAACGCTGGTAATTTTCCACACTGCGCATAATCCGCCCTATCCCGCGAATGGGGGACAATGGCGGGTCATCGGGATGCATGGCCAACTTCACATTGGCTTTTTCAGCAACCGGAATGACACGCTCCAGAAAATACTTGAGGTTCTTCCACAAGCTATCCTCTTCAACCACCCCAAAACGGGTGAGAGAAGTTTCCTCAACATCGTTAAGATCGAAACCGGTCACCAGCGCACCGCCGCGTGTACGTATGGCTTTATTCGTACGCTGCCAGTTGAATCCCGCCATCCACTCATAGCACCACACCGGTATGTTCAGTTTGCCCATGTTGCGAATCAACTTGATGACTTCATCGATCTCTTCATCACGTCCGGGTAGACCAAGTTTGATCTTGTTTGTGGGGGGACGCGATTCGATAACGGCGAGTTCAAAACCGCCGTCTTCATAAGCCCGCTTCAGCCTGGACAGCGGCCCGTAGTCCCACGACTTTTCATCCGCTGCACGTTCTTTATCCCATTGACCACCGAAAGAACCAACCACATAATCCACGCCACACTGCTTGACCATCCGCCACAAGGCATCCTCCAGCGGATGAAAAACCTCGGCGATCTTCATCATAGCCTCTGATCCTTGGCCATCATTACCATCGAACTTTTCAGTTTCTTGATCGTGTGCTTCGCCACTCGCTAACGTCAATTGCTGACGGGTAGCAGTCAAAGCACCCGCAGCAACACAGGATGAAGTGAGAAAACCTCTACGCGAAAACTGTTGGTTTGAATCATTCTTCATCTGAATTTCCTTTCACAACCTGGTTGCATACCTAATACCATGAAACCAGCGGGATTTCAATACATTGGTTAATCCCTTAAAATGCTCGCGGCAAATCTTATAAAATGTTCACCCCTAATCCCCCAACAAAAAAGGTGAAATTAGTTTACTTCTAAATCCTTAAAAAATACCACAATTTTTCTTGACAAACAATAGGTTTTGTGCCTATAGTAGATATATTTTTTATGCTATCAATGATGAGTATGTGATTCTTCATGAAATCAGGATTTTCCCACGTGAGGAATTAAGAGAATATTAATAAGCCTTTGACTAAGTTGACTTTTTGGGTAAGGGAAATGTTTGGTGTGTAACGCGCCTGGCAGGATTCGAACCTGCGGCACCAGGAACCGGAATCCTGTGCTCTATCCAGCTGAGCTACAGGCGCATTTTGGTGTTTTGTAGGAAGTTGTTTGGTTCTAAGTGATGAGTCAAACAACATGACCCATCTACATATATTATATTGACTTCTGATTCTATACAACCGCTTCCGTCTCTTCTGTGTCGTCGTAGAAGAGATATTTTCTCCAGACTTCCCGTTTCTTGCCGATGATGCGTACCAGATGCAAGTATGTGGGAAGCGAGGGCTTGCGCGGTCGGTTCAGCAGTATCATGCCGGTCTCTTCCAGCATGTGGTTTCCTTTTTTGTGATTGCAACGTTTGCAGGCTGTCACCACGTTAGACCAGTTATCGTGCCCGCCTCT
>CAZXSQ010000072.1:14539-18091 GCA_964643335.1 uncultured bacterium | reverse complement strand
TTCGCTCCCGGCTGGAAATGCCGATACTGTGGCGAGGATATGAATCCTGGGCTGCGTGAAGAGCTGCGCGGCAAAACCAATGTGCTGGTCACTCATCCTTTAGACCGGCATACAGCCTGCGTTTTGAGTAAAGAAGTCAACATCCCTACCGGCAAACAGACGATGCTTAAACTGGTTGCCGGCCATCATGAAGAAGGGAACTGGACTTTGATTGTAAAGGCTGAGGATGAGATCCTTTATAAAACCAATGTGGGAGAAGAAACTACCGAAAAAGGGTGGATGGTGGTGCTTGTGAATCTGTCCAAATTTGCAGGTGAGGAGATTGAATTGGAGCTGTTGAATCAAGCCAGCGGGTGGTCTTACGAAGCGGGGTATTGGGCGGAGATTGATATTGGAAGTGAATAAGTCATATGTTGGGTAGGGGCGGTTCGCGAACCGCCCCTACAGCATGATGGGGGTTGATCTATCCTGTGACAGGCGAGACGCCTGGGCTACCCTTTGATGGGCGGGACGCCTGTGCTACCGTTTTTTTTGGTAACGTAGGCGTCTCGCCTGCGTCTGCCTGCGTAACAGGCGAGGACGCCTGTCCTACCCACGAATTACAGGCGGGGACGCCTGTTTTACCCTTTGATCCAATTCTCATTGAAGTGGACGTGTTTGATGGTTTCCAGGTTGTAACTGTAGGTGATGTGGATTTGGCCGTCTTGGGTCTGGATGATGGAGGGGTAATCAAAGCGGCCTCCTGGGCTGTTTTCGATATGCCGGGTGTATTTCCATGTTTTTCCTTCGTCATCGGAGAGGGAAATCGCCAGGCGGTCGCGGGGGGATTCTTCCTTGTCGTTATAAACCATGGCTAATAATCCACTTTGGAGGATGAGGGCTTCGATACCCGAGCCGGGATTGGGGAGCGTGGTTTTGCGGATGGGTGTCCAGGTCAGCCCCTTGTCAAACGAATCGCTGCGTTTGATTCGTTTATCGTCGATAGAATCACGGAAAAAAGCGCTTAACTTTCCATCCGGGAACTGCACCACAGACGGTTGGATGACACCTGCTCCGGGCACTACATCTGAAAAAGTCCAGGTTTTACCACCGTCTTTGGTTATAGCCATGCCAGGGACGTTGAAGTTTTCATTGGCAAGAGGGAGCAGCAAGGCTCCATCGTCACGAATCAACGGATGAGCACGCGGCATCCAGCCCAATCGTCTGGCGAAGGGATCATTGAGGCGCTCGAGCAATTCAGTGGCGATGGCTTCATTGGGGTTGTTACGGTCGGCGCCGCGGCGTAGTACATTGGCGACATGGGCTACGGTTTCATCCAATCTATTTGGATGAACAATCAAAATACCTTCCTGATCCCAACGCGGCTGTTCACGATCGATATAATCTGTAGAATTTTTGAAACACAATAATCCGCTCCCCCATGTTTCAATCGGAGCACCAACCATGGCGGTGTGGAACAACCATAATCGATTTTGTTTATCGACGGCCAGGCAGGGATTGTTATCGGAAACGCCGTAGGTGTCGGAAATTACAAACGGTTCTGACCATTGTTTGCTGCCTTTTCTCAGATGTGAAGCACCGATTCGGACATTGTCGTTTTTGTCCGCATCCAGTGTGTAATAGTACTCATCCCGATGCGGTCCGTTTTCATACCAGACAGTCAGCAGATCGCCGTTGGGGTACTCGATGACACAAGATGCATGCACATGTCCGTGATCTATTCGAGCCGGATCGAAAATTAATTCCGAGTTCAGGTCACTCGCACCGGCACTTGTGAAAAAGAACAAAGACGACAGAAGGATAAAGAAAAAATTGCGCATATTGTTTTACCTTTCTAATTGGGGTTAAAGAAAACTAGCATATTAAACCGGAATGGTAAATCCATATCGCGGCACGATTACATTTCTTTTTCCCAGCGTTCATGGATGTATTGAAACTTTTCCACTTTCTCTTCGACGAAAGCCCTTCCGTTCCATATGCGCACCGAGAGGATCACGTGGCCATTATGAAAATGGATAACGTTGAAGGCATTGTATTCATGCCGAACGCGTTTCGAGGCCGCTGTTCCCGCCTGGATGACCAAGGTCGATCGTTTGCCCGCTCCGCGAACGGTATGAGTACCACTGGAATAACTCATATGAAAATGGCCTGCCAGGAGCATATCGAGATTGCATTCTTCTATGGCCGGCAGAACGGCTCCGACTCTTCCAGAAGAGACGTGCAATTCGGCTTTTGGGCGTGATAAGAAGGGATGGTGAGTGACCAGTATCTTGAATATACTGCTCGAAAGAGGTTTGAAGGTATCACAAATGAGTTTCAGCTGCTTTTCGGATACACTGCCATTTTTCCAGATATAAGAACGAGCAGTGTTTATACCCAAAACCGCCATTTCATTATCCTGGTAAAAGGGAAATAAATCGTTGGTAATATACTGTTGGTATTTGTTTAATGGCCGGAGAAACCGGGTGAAAGCATTGAATGAAGGAACATCATGATTCCCAGGGACTACAATCAGGGGGAAAGGAATTTTGCTTAAAAATCGCTGTGCCTTCTGAAACTGCTTATGGGTAGCCCGTTGGGTCAAATCCCCACTGACTACCACCAGTTCGGGTTCAATTTCCCTGATACAGTCCAACAGGCATTCATCGATACCGGGTTTAATCGTTCCAAAATGTAAATCGGATATTTGAACAATTTTTTTCATGTTACTTTTCCGGTACAATTACATTCAAACATTGTGAACGAATACTAAAACGAAGCGGCGGTGTGCCTTGGTTGACTTCTCCATCCAAGGCCACTTTTATTTTCTTTTTTCTGCTGGTAATGGTTAATTCTTTAATCCATTTGTCTTCAAGTTCAGGAACACTGTGTAATGTACCTAGTATTGCCTGTAAAGTCATCTTTGCAAGAACACTGCGAGACATTCTTAACGGATAAAACACATTAAGATGCCCTTCCGAAAGTGACCGCCGCCTGAAAAATTGCAGGACATGACTTTCGTACCGATTATTCCCTATAAAAATAAATGGTGTTTGAACGGTTTCCTGCTTATCATGGGTATACAAATCGATATTGATTTTTGGCATTTTCAATAAATTGATCAAGCAGGCAAAGCACATTGCACATAGTTTACTTAGTCCAAAGCGCTCCTGGAAGAAGTTTCTTTTTATGACAGCATGGGTATATATTCCAATTGAGGCGTTGTTGACGAAGATGCGTCCGTCCATTTCGCCAGCATCGATCGTGACGGATTTGCCGGTGATCAATGTTTCTATCGCTTCATCCAAAGAAGTTGGAATACCCATATCTTTGGCGAAGTTGTTGAAGGTTCCCAAAGGCAAAACACCTAAAGGCGTACTGCTGCCGATAAGATATTTGGCTGCGGTGCTTATGCTGCCATCTCCTCCCCCAATCACAACCAGGTCATGAGATGAGGCTTCTTTTTGCACGGCTTTTTCAAATTCACTACCGTGCATAATTTTCAAATCAGTCTGGATTTTTTTCTCAACAAAAATCTTCTGGATTTCTCTTCCCTGTTTGGCATTATGGAGC
>CAZXSQ010000072.1:9373-14529 GCA_964643335.1 uncultured bacterium | reverse complement strand
CGAATCCTGGTTTATAAGAACAATCATCTTCATCAAGAAATCTTACCTATACGTATTCGTTCTTTATGATTATACAGAGATGAATGATACTCAAGATTTTACCTTCAAAAATGAATACCCGATCAAGGGGAGGCTTAATTTTAGACGGAAAATTGGATAATATATGTGAACTGTTCAAAAAAATCGATATTTGTCATGACAGCGGAATAGCGTGATAAAAAACTTCTAGAGTTCACAAATGAATTATCTTAGAGCTTACGCCAAGACACGCAGAGACTTTTTTTCTGGATGACATTGTATTATAAAAAATTCGTCAATCCATTGCCGGTCTTGTTCGCGGAGATCAGGAAAAAAGCCTACAGCACGCAAAATAATGTCTGGAATGTTGTTCTTCGATATTTGTATCGCATCAGAAAAAAGAGCCTATGACCGCTGCTACAATCGCTGCAAATTATTTTTGCAAAAATATCAGTCCTCTACCAAATCCGATATTCAAGCCGCGATTCTATTGTGTTGGCCTACCATTGTTACGCACTGTATGAGTTGAGATATTATAAAGAGGCTATGGATCGTATGGAGGAGCTCTGGGCGAAATACCGTCATTTCGCTCAAAAACGCCAGGGATACGCTTTTTATTTATTGATAACCGGAAGGTGGAAGCAATGTCTGCTGCTTCCAATTTACCATCAAACATTGGTGTGGATGAAACTTAAGAGTTATTCCACTAGAAATGTCATTTCTCCGGCTATTGCGCAAAACAAACTTTTAACAAGATAAAAAAGGCTAAAATAGTCTTATTTAGAGATATATTTTTTATAGGTATCGATAAAAGCCGATTCATTGAATATATTGATATAGGCTTTTGCCTTGCTGCCGTCATAGGAGTTTTTTGCCATTCCTGCCCAATAATACATCATGGCAATTTGTCCATCGGGCAGGGAGACGGCGCTGGGATAACCGAAATCTCCAAACACAGGTCTTGAGAAGACACAGGCATGGTCCATATCCCAAGTCAGGCCTCCGTCACGAGTAATCATGCCTCGAATTACTTTCCGCTCAACACTCCGGTCGCCGTAAAACAGAAGAATCCATCCGTTGGAGAGCAATAACAGGTCTCCGGGATGTTGTCTGGAGCCAGTGATTCTTAATGTATTCGACCAGGTATATCCTTTGTCTTCGCTGATGGTCATATCCAATTTCGCCATGCCGATGGATCGGGCGGCGGCCATAATCCGGCCGTCCGGCAAAGAAAGCAGAGCGGTTTCATTATGTCCACCGGCAATCAAAGATGGATCGCCCCACGTTTCTCCTCCATCTTTGGAACGCACCACATAGGCATAATTTTTTAAATTGTCGTTGACTTCATTCATTCCTGGAACCTGTTCTGTATAGGCTCCGTATACATTCATGAGGAGCGTGCCATCCTCCAAACGGACAATATAGCCATAAGGAGAACACCTTTCCAGTCCCGGCACGCCAAGAGGTTTTGGGGTTGTCCAAGTTGCACCCTGGTCATCAGAAAGAGTCACCATACATCGGGCTTTTTTCAAACTCGGATCATATTTTCCCTCTGCATTGTAGCTGCCTTGCTCATGATAGCCCACAATAATGCGATTGTTGGTTGTTATACCAACCGCCGGATTCCGGTCATCATGGGGGCTGTCCACTACAACGGTAGGCGTTGTCCAAGTGGTGCCCTGATCTTCCGAACGGCTGATGACCAGCCTGCCACCTTGACCGAGATGACCACCTCCTGCGCGGAAAACGGCGATCACGGTTTCATCGATTCGTGTCAAAACCGGGAAATAGCCCTGCCCCTCTGCAACGACTTCGTGGCGGGTGGATGTCATTTCAAAAATATTGAAACCGGCGGCTTCGGAGGTTAAATCTTGAGAATAACAGGATATTCCAAACACTGAAAATAGAGAAACACAAAAAATAAACTTATAAGTTAGACGCTGCATAATGAATCTCCTTTCAATGGAATTATTCCACTCCTTCTTCTTCTTCGGAACGGGTCACTCCATATTCGTGAAGTTTTCGAATCAACGTGCGGCGGCCAATTCCAAGCGCTTCTGCGGTTTTAGTCCGGTTGCCATTAAATTTTTCGAGTGTTTCTAAAATGACCTGTTTTTCGATATCGGATAAGGTCATGTCGCTTGGGATTTGGACTTCTGGCTCCGTCTCTGCTCCACCCTGTTTAATTTCATAAGGGATATTTTCTTTTTCCAATGTATTGCCCGGCGCAAGAATGACCATACTTTCCACAACGCTCTGCAATTCGCGGACATTGCCCGGCCAATGGTAACGCTTGAATATGGATAGGACCTCATCGGAAATCTCCATCGGGCCTTTGGCGTTCTCTTTGGCGAAGCGCTGTATGAAGGCTTTCGTCAATAAAGGAATATCTTCAAGCCGATCCCGAAGTGGCGGTACATCGATGGTAACCACTTTCAAGCGGTAATATAAATCCTCACGAAAGTTTCCATTTTCGACCAGTTGCTGCAGATTGGCATTTGTTGCGGCAAGGATTCTGATATCCACTGAAATGGTTTCCGTACCGCCCACCCGTTCGAATTCTTTTTCCTGCAAGACACGGAGCAGTTTTACTTGAATCTGATTACTGATTTCGCTGATCTCGTCAAGAAATATGGTGCCCTGGTCGGCCAGTTCAAAACGTCCCTTCCGCTGCTTTACTGCGCCGGTGAATGCGCCCCGCTCGTGGCCAAACAATTCGCTCTCCAGCAGGTTTTCCGTCAGGGCGGCGCAATGAACCGGAACGAACAGCCGTTTCTTTCTTGGGCTTAGATTGTGGATCGCCCGCGCCACGAGTTCTTTGCCGGTACCGGTTTCGCCGGTGATAAGTACCGTCGCCTTTGTTGGAGCGATTTGTTTGATGCGGTCGCGCAGCGCCTGAATCACTGGGCTTTCACCAATGATTCCTTCAAAGCCTTCTGGACCTTTTTCACGTTCGCGGTGATATTCGTTTTCCAACTCGATACGTCGTTTTTCCAGAACTTGATTGACAAGGACTTCCAATTCATCGAGATTCACCGGTTTGGTCAAATAGTTGTAAGCGCCGCTTTTCATGGCCTCCACAGCCATTTCAATAGTTCCATAGGCGGTGAGAATAATTACGCCAAGCGATGGGTCTTCTTTCTTGGCCTCTTTAAGCAGAGTCATTCCATCGATGCCGGGCATCCGGATATCCGTTATCAGTAAGTCATAGCTGTTTTTCTTTATTTTTTCCAACGCTTCGTTTCCGTCGGCAGCGACATCGACTTTTCGGTTCTCTGAGTCCAGTGCTTTCTGCAATCCCTCTCGTGTATTGATTTCGTCGTCTGTGACAAGTATATTCGATCTCATGATTGTTGTATGAAATAATGCTTCGGTTTTATCCGTGAATTTGACGGGCGACTTCTGCGACCCGTTTGCCTAATTGCTTCGCTACGGCCAGTTCCTCAGGTGGAATCATGCTGGGCTGCCGGTCCAGTGTGCTGGTGGCAACACCATGGGAATAGCCTAAATACTTGTTTTCGGGCATGCCTCGTGGCGGCAGGCTCACAATGGTCATCCCCATCTGAAACATGGTAACGAGAATAGCCAACAGAGCGAATTCCTTGTCACCGTGCAGAGAACCGCTGCTGGTAAATGCGGAGCCGATAATTCCCGGAATTCCTCCGTCGAGCCATACGGGTCCGAGAACCTGGTCCATGAATTGCTTCATGGGCGCGCTCACGTTGCCCATATAAGTGGGGCAGCCGAGAATCAGTCCCTGGCAACCGGTAATATGTTCAATGCGCGCCTCGTCCACCCGAAACAGGCGGCTTGAAGTGCCGCCAATAGTCTGCACGCCTCCGGCTATTGCTTCCGCCAGCCTTTCTGTATGTCCTTTAACGCTATGATAGATAATATGTATCGTTGCCATTAATAATGTAACCACCAACTGCATGATAAAATACGAAGAATAAATATTATAGGTGGGGGCAGAATCAGAAAAAAGGCATCCATGGTTCGATGAGGCTGCAGACGTGCGTCGGTCAGGATGATTTTTCGAGCTGCTCAATCACCTGAAGACATTCTAAAACAGCCCGGCCGTTGTGATAGGGTGATTTCCAGGGCCCGGCTTTGTCACCGGAAGCCTTCCCATCTTCTGTAATGGTGGCGTACCAATCGCCGTTTTCCCAATCGGCCTGATAATTCACGATCCAGTCCAATGTTTTGAGATAACAATTGCCGTAAACTTGCTCACCTGTCAAATGATACATTTTCAGAGCGGAAATCAACCCCTCCGCCTGCACCCACCATACTTTTTCCCGTTGATCGGCCGGCATTTTAAAACCACCGGTGTTATAAAACCCTCCTTTTTTATGATCAAAGCCATATTGCAGCGAATACCCAAAAAGAGTGTGGTATAAGTCCAACAATGTGCTATTTGGGATTCCTACAGCCTCACAAGCTTCGATCAATAACCACACATTCTCGATATCATGACCGTAAGACACTCGGTCATAGTTCGGTCCGCGCAACGGGGTCCAGTTTGGATTGTATTTATCCGTGCAGACTCCTACCTTTTTGCGTACTACTGCATTGCTTTCAATCATAATCAGTTCAAGCAGGCGTTCTCGTATATTCGGGTCATTGGTTGTGCGGTAATGGGTTGTCAAAGCCTCCATCAAATGAAGATGAGTATTCATAAGTTTCAAAACGGGTGAGACGTTCATATAATTGGTGACATTCGAAGGCAATTGGTACCAATCCCGCCGAAACGATTCGCGATACCCGCCGTTGATGGAGTCATGGGCATAAAATTCGAAAAAATCATAGACTTCATTGGCGAATTTCCTGGCCCCGGTATCGTTGGCTACGTTTGCGAACTTGGATAATGCATAAAGACCGAACGCCTGGCCGTACATGTGTTTATCCGCTTTGTTGGCGACATTGCCCGCCGAATCCATCTCCCAATAAAAACCACCGTACTGTTTATCCCACATATTGTCACGCAGAAAGTTATAACCATAACGCGCCGCTTCGATAAAATCGGGATTGCCAAACTTGCTGTCTGCCAGTTCGGAAAAAAACCAAACCGTTCGCGCCTGAGTAACCAGACTTTTATTTGAACGCCCTTTAAAATTCCCATTCACATCATGATTTAA
>CAZXSQ010000072.1:0-9363 GCA_964643335.1 uncultured bacterium | reverse complement strand
GCCGTACTCAAAATCGATCGTTTGTGGGAACCAGAAAGGAACAATGTTTTCATTCAGTATTCGCTCAAGGTTTTCTCGAGAGTTGAGAATTTGTTCCCTCAAGGTATTGGAACTGGTCTGTGACTGCTGAGCAATTCCTCCCTGAACAAAGAAAACAACACTAAACAAAACGGCCACGGGTTTATATAATCGCATCATAGCAACCTCTAGCGTTCTATATCTTATTCAACAGGGCCAAAAACTCCGCCTACGTATACATTATCATAGAACTGCCATACTGAAAATATGAGAGGAGATTTGGAAGGTGGTATATGCAAGGTGAAAAAGGTGGGGAGAGAGGGCTTGTATCCGCAACTAAAATCTTTAATTAATGTACAGTGCAGGCCAGGACTTCTTCGACAGTGGTGAGTCCCTGCACAACTTTTTCCCAGCCGTCTTCACGCAAACTACGCATACCGTCTTTTTTAGCTTGATGGAAAATAGCGGCACTGGAGCTTCTTTCCAATACAAGTTCTTTAACATGTTCGGACAACTGCAGTAGTTCGAAAATCCCTGTTCGGCCTTTGTATCCAGTATAGTTGCATTCCGAACAGCCGCGGCCATGGAAAAAGGTGATATTTTCAACCTCTTCTGGATTAAATCCCATTTCGCTGATTAGAGCCGGATCAGGATGATACGGTTCTTTACAATCCAGGCAGACCAGGCGAACCAGCCGCTGAGCCATTACACCCGCCACGGCGGATGTAATCAAGAAGGGTTCCACATCCATATCGATCAAACGTGTAAGCGTTCCGGGAGCGTCGTTCGTGTGCATTGTTGAAAGCACCAAGTGACCGGTCAAAGAAGACTCGATAGCCATTTGTGCCGTTTCCAAGTCACGAATTTCACCGACCATGATGATATCCGGGTCCTGACGAAGTATGGAGCGTAGACACCGCGCGAACGTTAATCCGACGGATTGGTTAATATTAACCTGGATCACACCATCCATCTGGTACTCAACCGGGTTTTCGGTTGTGATCATTTTCAGCATGGGGCTGAAGATACGGCTCAAGGAAGAATACATCGTCGTCGTTTTCCCACAACCGGTTGGTCCCGTGACCAGCACGATTCCGTTCGGCCGCTTGACTAATTTATCCCATTTTTCAAGTGTATCCGGCAGAAAGCCAATATTTTCCAGTCCCAGATTCATGGTATTGCTGTCCAGAATACGCATAACCACACTTTCGCCGTTCACGGTCGGCAGGGAGGAAACACGCAATTCCACGTTTCGGTCCTGCATAGTCAGTTTGACACGGCCGTCCTGCGGGAGACGCCGTTCAGCGATATTCATACCGGCCATAACTTTGAAACGGGAAATAATCGCGTTGGCCAGATGAGGTGGAGGCGGTACGGTTTCGTGAAGAATTCCATCCACACGATAGCGGATGCGAAGCGTATTTTCAAACGGTTCGACGTGCAAGTCAGACGCCCTGTCTTTGATCGACTGGAGGAGAATCAGGTTCACCAGTTTTACGATTGGGGCTTCGTGAACAATTTTTTCCAGATTCCCAAAACTTTCGTCCTTCAGATCAATATTCAAATCTTCAGCATCAAGTTCGTGCAGCATCTCATCCACGGATTCGGTACCGGTGCCATAAAATTCATCGATAGCGCTTTGAATTTCGTCTTCTGTAACGACGACCCCTTTGACTTCATGATCAAGCCAGATACGCAAGTCATCCAAAGTCCGCACATTTAACGGATCAGAAATGGCGATAGTCAAGACTCTCGTTTCTTCGTCCAGTTCGACAGGAAAAACTTTATATTGCCTGGCCAGGTCGGGCGGTACCATTTTAATAAGAGAGTCGTCGATTTCGTAGTCACTGATGCGAACCATTTCCATGCCGACCTGTTCGGCCAGGACAGAAAGCAGGTCCTCTTCCGTTGCATATTTAGTTTGTTCAGAGACTTCTGAAACTTGATCGAGAACGGCATCCCGAACCGCTTGCCCCGCTTCCTCGCCCAATAAATCGGTACCAGCTTTTTGATCACCGACGGCGGCCGCGGATTCCTCGCTTACAAGTTTTTGCATAGCCTCGTTTTGAACTTGTTCGCTTTTTTCCTGTTCTGCCGTTTTATCTTTTGAAGTTTCTTCTTCCCCTTGAGAAACCGACTGCTCCTCAATGGGAAACTCTTCTTTTTGTTCTTCTTCGTTCATGGGTTCAGGTGGCTTAGTCGCCGCCTTTTTCTTTCCCAGTCCTAACATTTTTATTCCCTTTCGCTATTTTCAATTAATCTATTTATTTTGATTTGTTATGAAATTGTAATCATAAAACTGCGATTTAGTATCAAATCATCCATGAAGGATCTTTTGCCGCACTTCATCCGGTTCATGGGCTCTTTCAATCGCATCTTCGGCGGTAATTACCCCTTTGGAATATAGGTTGTAGAGGAATGAGTCCAAGGTGATCATACCTAATTTTCCGCCTGTCTGAATGGCGGAAATAATCCGGTTTGTCTGACGTTCCCGAATCAGATTCGCGATAGCAGGGGTCATGATCATGACTTCATAAGCCGCGACACGGCCTTTTCCACTCGCACGCCCCAGAAGTGCCTGGGAGATGGAAGCGATCAATGTAACTGAAAGCTGCATGCGAATTTGTTCCTGCTGATTGGTCGGGAAGGCATCAACGATTCGGTTGATGGTTGCGGCCGCGCTGTTCGTGTGGAGCGTAGCGAAAACCAAGTGACCAGTTTCCGCCGCCGTGATGGCAGCCTGCATCGTTTCAGTATCCCTCATCTCACCGACAAGAATCACGTCCGGATCCTGACGCAGTGACGAGCGCAAACCATCCGCGAAGGAGGTCACATCCACGTGCAATTCCCTATGGGTTACAATTGAACGCCGGTGTGGGTGGAAATATTCAATAGGGTCTTCAATGGTGATAATATGGGTATCTCTATTCCGGTTGATATAATCCATCATCGTAGCCAAAGTGGTTGTTTTACCGGAACCGGTTGGTCCCACGACCAACACCAGACCACGATGCCGGTGCAACAGTTCCTTGGTAGCCTCGAGAGGAAGCCCCAAGTCCTCAAATGAGAGAATGCGGGAGGGAATCAACCTCATAACCATGCCGTAATTGCCCATGGTCCGGAATATGGCGACTCGGAAACGGGCCAGGTTCTGGAAGGCGTATCCATAGTCTGCACTACCTATTTCAGCGATGGCCTCACGGTGCATGTCAGGTGAAATGCTGTTCATCAAGTATTCGGTGTCTTCAGCAGTGAGGGGTTCATTCCCAAGGTCTTCCAGACGGCCGTCAACCCGAATCACTGGAGGACGTCCTACCCGAAGGTGCAGATCCGATGCGTCTCTCTCCACCACGATCTTCAGAAGATCGTCCATTTGAATTTTTTCCTTTTGTACGCTTACCACAATTTTACTCCTAATTATTTTGCTATTTTCATAATTGATTAAATTACATCGCCAGCAGTTATTCGGGCCACTTCAACCATTGTTGTATACCCACGAAGCACTTTCTTCCATCCGTCTTCACGCAGCGTTCTCATACCTTGCTGCCGCGCGACTTCCCGTATCCGGTCTGTACCGGCGTTTTTGAAAACCAGGTCTCTTATTTCGTCTGAATTTTCCAGCACTTCGTGGATAGCGGTACGGCCTTTATAACCCGTATAGTTGCAGGTTTCACACCCTTTACCCCGGTAAAATGTATGGCCTTTGTACTCGTCCGGATCAAAACCAAGATCCTTGATGACAAGCGGATCCGGTTCATACGGTTCTTTGCAGTCCTTGCAAATCGTTCGCACAAGCCGCTGGGCAATAATGGCCTGGATCGCGGACGCGACAAGGAAGGGTTTGATTCCCATTTCAACCAAACGTGTATTCGCGCCAGGGGCGTCGTTGGTGTGGAGCGTGGAGAAAACCAAGTGACCGGTCATGGCAGCGCTGATCGCGATTTCAGCGGTTTCAAGGTCACGAATTTCACCGACGAGGATGACATTCGGCGCCTGACGGAGCATAGACCGCAGTGACAAGGCAAATGTCAATCCGATATCGTCATTTACCTGAACCTGATTAATACCTTCGATCTGATACTCAACTGGGTTTTCAACCGTAATAATCTTGGTATCCACATTATTGATAACGTTCAAGGCGGAATAAAGGGTCGTCGTCTTTCCGGAACCCGTGGGGCCAGTCATTAAAATAATGCCGTGCGGCTGGCGGATCATCTTTTTGAATTTATCGATGTTGTCTTCGAGGAATCCGATCTGCTCCAATCCCAGCAAAACACCGGATTGTTCCAAAAGACGAGTGACCACACTTTCTCCGTGTAACGCGGGCAAGGCGGAAACACGGAAGTCAAATTGGCGTCCCAATATCATTTTCTGGATACGGCCGTCCTGCGGCACCCGTTTTTCCGAAAGGTCCATTCCACTCATCAGTTTGAGACGGGAAATGATTGGACCTTGCAATTTTTTGCTGGGAGACTGAATTTCATGCAACACACCATCAATCCGGAAACGGATAATAAATTTGTCTTCAAACGGTTCGAAGTGAATATCCGACGTTCTCAGGCGAACCGCTTCTTCGAAGATCAAGTCGACGAGATGCATAATCGGGCCTTCATCTTCAACGTCGATGTTCTCTTTCAGCATCTCCGTATAACTTTTGGCTTCTTTTTCCATCCCAAATTCCTGGTCTTCGCTGATCTCGTTCAACATATCCTCAACCATCGCCTGCTCACCTTTGTAATAGCGTTCGATGGCTATCTTGATATCTTCTTCACGAGCCAAAACCCAATTGATCTCTTTATCCGAAAAGAAATAATCCAAGGTATCGTTCGCATCAAGATTGAAAGGATCAGAGACAGCGATGGTGATGGTGGAATTCTCCTGATCGATGACGATCGAGTTGAAACGCCGGGCCAGTTTCTCCGGTAACTGGTTGACCACTTCAGGCAGAAGGCGTTTCTTTCTCAGCTGGACGATCTCCATGTTGGCTTGTTTTGCCAATGATTCCAGCATACCTTCGGAATCCACTTCTACGGTTGCATAGTCGACATCCTGAAGACGCTGCGCACTTTCCTCTTCCACATGGAGTTTTTTCTTGCTTTCGACTTCTTCTTCCGGAGGAGCGCCATTGACTACTGCTGTTTTTTCATTCTGTTCAACCATCTCTGATTTCACCTACTGTAAAGATTTGGTATTTGTGATGCTGAGTAAATACATTATGCTGAATATTTTCCCGCTTTGTAGTATATATTGCAGAAAAAATATGCGTCAAGAAAATATTGAATTACATAATTTATTGTTTATCCGGAAACATCACTAAAAAATATTATACCCATAACTCCTAGTTTGGTCTATACAAATACACGATGTTCGATTTTTTTATCACTACTATGTAAAATAACGATTTTTCCCATTAATAAATCGTGTCATATAAATTATTCCTTTCAAGACTGCCAATTCTGAATCTGCTCAACAATTTTCAGAAGTTCGTTTTGAGTGGGGTCTAATTGAAGAGAAACATCCAAAGATTCTTTGGCTTCGTCATATAACCCCAATTTGCAATATAAGAGGCCCAATGCGCGATGGGTAACCGCCAGTGACGGATTCATGGCGCGGGCTTCCAGCAAAGCTTCTTCGGCTTCAGTATATCGTTCTAATTTAGCTAAAATAATACCATGATTCAACGGTGCATACGGATCGGATAGATTGCTTTGGTGTGCAGAATCCAATAAGTCTTCAGCTTCATTCCAGTTGGATTTTTTGGCTTCAATCAATCCTTCGGTTACATACAGTAGACCTTCCGGCATGCCGATGGATTTCATTTTTTGGAGATGGCTTTCCGCTTCCTCTAAATTACCTGTCTTAAGCGCCAGCATGGCTTGATTAATGCGAACATTCACGCTGTTAGGCTCCCTCTTCTGGGCCGCCACCAGCAATTCCCTGCACTTTCTGTGATTGTTCAGTTTTTCAAAAGAAACCGCTTCATTGTTGAGTAAATCCACCCGATTGGGATTGCCCTTTCTTCCCTCTTCATACTGAGTGATCGCACGTTCATATAATCCCCGTTTATACAGTAAATTTCCGTAATTCAGCAGAGCTGGAAGGTAGGAATCGAACTGGCCGATTAACTCCTGATAAGTTTCATCGGCCGCTTCTGTATTTTCCCGAAGTTCATGAAAGAGAGCGAGGTTGAAATAAGCTTCCGGAATCGGATTTTTCTCTTTTACGGCGCTTTCCAACCGTTCGATATCGCTTTCGGTTGGATTCGAACCGGCTAAAAAAGCAATGTTCACAGCGGCCAACTGTCTGCCGATTTCCGATTGGCCGGTGAACGCATCCCAAGTGTTCATCGCTTCACTTCGCTCTCCGGTAAGGGCATTGACCAAAGCCCTTCCATTGAGGACCTGTGTATAAAGTGAAGACTCAATTTCACCGTGTAAATTCGTCAGTTCGGCATAAATCGAAGAGGCTTTTTGAATTGAACTTAATCGAAACCGGTTGTGTGCCAATCCCAATTTCGCTCTGAAGTTTCCAGGGTTCAAGTTAAGTGCTTCTTCAAAACTTGAGAGCGCTCGTTCGAATTGGAAAAGCCTTAAAAATACTTCACCGCGAATGATGAACGGCAGTGCTTGTCCCGGTTGAGCTTCAAGTGAGGCTTCTATGCGTTCCAGCGAGACCTCGGGATACCCGGCGTGAAAACGTTCCAGCGCTCGCGCGTTCAGGACAATGGCGTTATCGGGATGCTCCTGCGATAATTTTTGAAGTAAGACCATGGCATCCGGTTCCCGCCCTAGTTGGAGGTAACTCATTACCAAGTTGACTTTGCCCGGATAAAAATCTTCCACGTCTCGGAAGGATGCCTCAAAAAATCCTGGCGCTTGATAAAACTCCCCCTGAGCAAAGGCGATGCATCCTAAATTGTAATGAGCCAAATAATTACTTGGGTCGCTGTCCAGAGCGGAAAAATAGGCACTTTTGGCTTTACGCGTGTTACCTTGTCGAAGCAGCAGATTCCCCTTTTCCAGTTGCGCTTCGCTGACAAACAGCCAGCCTGACACAATGCGGTTCAATAATTTTTCCGCTTCATCCATCCGTCCGAGCCGGCTGTATATTTCAAATAACTGAATTCCGGTGATCGGGTTTAATTCATATATATCTATATATCTTTCAAGATCATTAGCCGCGTGTTCTATTTCTCCCTGAACGATTCGAATCTTGGCGGCATTTTCCAAGGCTTTCTTGGCTATTTCATTATCCAGTTGGGATAATTCAACAAATAATGATAAAGCTTCCGTAAGCCGGCCCTGATAATACAGGGATAGTGCCAGATAATACTGTGTCTCATTCTCGGACGCACCTGATTTTTTGAAAGCCTTTTCGGCTTTTTCACTCATCCCTGCATTTAAATAGGCTCGCCCCAGGTAGGTGTAAGGTTCGGACCAATTGGGGGCAAGGTCTACGGCTTTTTGCGCTGCTTCGATTGCTTCTTCATGATTATGCCGAATAAGTTTTAACTCGGTTAGCAGCATGTAAGCCTGGGGGATATTCTTATTGCGGTTAATTGCTTCCCGCAGGTGAATCTCAGCCTCATTTAGATCGGATTTTTTACGTCTTTCACTGCGGATCAATGCCACTCCGGCCAAGCCGGCTTCCGCTACTGCCACTTCTCCTTTTTCCCGCAAAGTGTTGAATTTTCCCTGGGCTTGCAGATAGGAATCCTGCTTCAAATTAATCCATCCCGCCAGTGCCAATGCTTCAGGATGCTCTTCCCGGAATTGAAGTAAAGGGTCCAACACTTTCAACGCTTCCTCGTAACGTCCCAGACGGTAAAGTGAGCGTGCAACCAGCATGCGTTCATCCTCTGAGCGGGAAACGCCTTCTGCAGCCGGGCCAAACAGATCGATGATTTTTTGATATTCACCCCGTTCAAATAGGGTTTCCCCCTGCGAAATCATCGACCGCTGGTGGATTTGAAACGCAATGTATCCAGCAAGACCACCGAGCAGGATAACTACAATAATTCCGATTATAAAATTTCTTGACATTTACTCTATTTAACCGTCCAATTTTAAGGTAAAAAATACGTTCTTTATATCTTTGACAAATACACTTATATATTCTACCTCATTCGATCATAAAGATTAATATATCATAACCGGAGGGTATCATTTGTATGAAAAGTATGTCAATTCGAAGACGGTTCTTCATCCTCCGAATTAAGTAACCGGTATATAACGATTCCGGTTGCCGGATCATTGGGAGAATCGTCATAGCGAAATACTTCCGGCAGCGTGTCTCCTTTCAATAATTGATTCAACGCCTGGACATTTGGAGCGTTCTTTTCAATCTTCTCTAACCGGCTTAGATACTGTTTTAACCATTCCCGATACACATATGGATAATGCACCCGAGTGTATTCTTTCCCGGCAAATTCTTTCAACAGCGGTACCCCCTGATCCAAGGGAAGCCGGAATAAGCGGTAATATAGGTAATATTGCTTTATAGTACCATAATTAAATACAATATACTGAATTTTTTTCTGTTTTAATTGAGAAATCAGCTGATTTTTATCTGGAGACTCCCATGACCAGGCTATCAGAGGATCGGTGTTAAACCAATCGGCTCCAATATAAGGATTTGGGCAATAAAAGGTCTGCTCGATGCCGTGAAGCAATACCAACTCCTGTTCATTTACATTTTCTTGAAGATAGTGGAAAGCCTGATTGGGATACCGGCAAAAATCACTGACTTGCTGTAAATAATAATCTTCGGTAATCTTTCCGCTGATCACCCACCACGGCTCATATTTGCCGGGTAAAGACAAATAGCCTGTTGTGCCCGCTAAGTTATAAATCACAACCAAAAGCAAAAGAATGCGTGTTCGAGACCAAAGAATCAGGATTTCATTCATGGCCAACCCAAAAAGCGGCGCAGCTATGGAAAGCGAAGGTAAAAGAAACCGCGTATCCCGATAGGTATAAGCCCATAATAAATACAAAAAAAAGGCCGCTACAAAATGCAGTGTATACCGAGCCGTCCATTTTTTTCGTACAATGACCAACGGAAGCAGTATTAACCAGGCGGCTCCCAATGGCCATGAACCGAATCCTTCATCAGGGGGCAGCCAGACCGGCTTGCCTTGAAGTGTGATCAATTCGCCCAAAGGCCAGGTACCATAAATCTGATCTGGCTGGCGGTCGCCCGGGAACCACGAAATACGAAGCGGCAGAGTGGCGAAATCAATGAACTGATCCTGCAGCGTTCCCTGCCTCACTGCATTCAGGCTGCCTTTTATTCCGGCGTGATAAGCAAAAAAAGTAGAGTTAAATTCCGTCCAATATGAAGTCG
>CAZXSQ010000071.1:16516-18175 GCA_964643335.1 uncultured bacterium | reverse complement strand
GAATATGGAAGAAAATCTGCTGACAGAGGAGGAAGAAAAAGAACAATTACCCTCCGGTGTGAAAAATAATTTGTCTTATTCTCCCAATGAACGCTACGCCGCCTACACCCGTGCCAACGATCTTTATGTGTATGACACCGAACAAAAGAAAGAAATACGGCTCACACATGACGGCAGCGAAACCATCCTGAACGGCGTATTCACCTGGGTTTATTGGGAAGAACTGCATTACCGGCGCGGCTGGAAAGCGTATTATTGGTCGCCCAACAATGATGCAATCGCCTACCTGCAATTCGACGAATCGGATGTTTCAATTTATCCGGTTACTGATTTCTCTTCTCAAGTTCCTAAAACCAGGGATATGCGTTATCCCAAAGTGGGAACACAAAACCCGCAAGTAAGGCTTGGTGTGGTTCCGCTTTCCACCCGGGAAACACAATGGATCGATCCTTAAGGAACCGTATGAATATATTGCCCGCGTCAAATGGACTCCGGACGGCAAAACTCTCGCAGTCCAGGCGCTCAATCGCACACAGAACCAGCTGACTTTGCTTTATGCCAATCCAGTCGATGGCAGCAGTGAGATAGTATTCGGGGAAACTAATCCCGATGCATGGATTCGAGTGCATGGCGGCCCATATTTTATTGACGATGAAAAGGATGAATTTCTCTGGCTATCCGAACGCAGCGGATATCGCCACCTTTACCGCTATTCAACACGCAACGGAAAATGGAAAACGCTTACCGAAGGCGAATGGGAAGTCAATCCAAGTATGTGGCAAATAGGTGTTGCTATCGATAAAGAGGGAAGGAGAGCGTATTTCAACGCCAACAAGGAATCCCCTCTGCAAAAACATTTTTATTCCGTTCCTTTAAGAAGGGGTCGAGTTCGGCGGCTTACCCAAGAAGAAGGCAGCCACTCGGTTTCATTCTCTGCGGATTATAAATACGCCCTCGATACAGTTGACAGCATCACGATTCCAAAACGCATCCAAGTCATTAACAACAAAGGCTGTCTTATCCGTATTTTGGGTGAGACTACTGTGGAAGACTACACCCCCTACCGAATCAAAAGCCCAGAAATCGTTGAGCTGGAAGGGCCAGACGGGCTTACCTTTTATGGCAGTATCTTAAAACCCAATGATTTTGATCCCGCCAAACAGTATCCGGTTATCGTTTATGTTTACTGCGGCCCCGCTGCTCAAGTTGTCCGTAATACGTTCGTAAATCCCCGGGACATGACCTTTGTCAACCGCGGATTTATCCTCTTCTCATTCGATACTCGCGGTACGCCTGGCCGGGGACGTAAATGGATCAATGCCATTTATCAAAACGCCTGCAACATTCCGCTGGAAGACCTCTCTTTCGCTGTAGATTACCTGAAAACCCTTCCCTTTGTGGCTCTCGATTCAATCGGCGTGTGGGGATGGAGCAACGGCGGTTATATGACTTGCTGCGCCATGCTGAAAACACCGGACCTATTTCAAGCAGGCACTGCGGTTGCTCCTGTCACAGATTGGAAGCTCTACGATACGATTTACACGGAACGGTATATGGGGCATCCCGATGATAATCCTGAAGGCTACAAAGAAAGTTCACCGGTCAATTTCGCCGATCGGTTGAAAGGAAAATTGTTACTCGCACATGGTATAAGCGACG
>CAZXSQ010000071.1:8868-16506 GCA_964643335.1 uncultured bacterium | reverse complement strand
CGGCCATGGCATTGGAGGCGATGAACGGCAGTACCACTTGTTTCAACGAATATTAAATTTCTTTGAAAAAGAATTGAAGAGAGATTGAATGTGGGGGGAGACAATAAAAGGCGCGAACATCCTGTCCACATTTTAAACATTGTGGTGCGGACATCCAGTCTGCACTTTTTTGGCGGACACGCTCCCAGCATTAATTCTCCCGTACCGGTGGCGCTTCGCGCGGGATGCGGGCGCGAAAATCTCCCAACCATCGCCATAAAGTCCGCTTTGCCAAATCTATTTCATAAAATGCCAACTCACCTTCCTCATCCGCCTCGGCAACGATTTTCCCCTCACGATCCCAAATGCCGGTTTTAGCATCAAAACCGGACGTAACCAGGTACAGCTGGTTCTCAATCGCCCGTGCTCCAAACAAATGCTCATTCCCGCCCCAAATCGGCAGGAAAATGACTTCAGCGCCGTCATAGGCCATTCTCCTGGCGGCTTCAGGGAAATGCACATCCCAACAAATCATCATGCCGATTTTCCCGAAGTCAGCCTCAAACACCGGAAAATCGTCACCGGGTGTAAGGCCGCCTTCAATCTCTTCTCTTGGAAGAGCCACTTTCCTATACGTCCCCATCACCTTACCTTCGCGATCGAGCAATATAGCCGTGTTGTATACAGTGTTCCCCACACGTTCATAAATACCTGCAACGATATACATCGAGTATTTTTTCGCGACTTTGCCCAATGCCTTCGAACTTGGACCGGGAACAGGTTCGGCAACCTCCAGATAGGTCTGCGGATTACCAACAACAGTGGTCCCTTCCGGCAAACAGACAATATCCGCCCCCTGCTCACCTGCTTCACTGGCGTATTTGCAATAAAGTTCGCGGTTCTCATCCGCTCCGGAAGTGCCACGTGCTCTGAAGTTCACCGTCGCCAGTTTAACCACTCTCGCAGGAGGAGCATCCGCTTGTGCAAATGAGACATTTCTATATTTGACGCCGCCTCTTTCTGACCAGCGAAAGATGAGTTCAACCTGCGCAGACACCGCATCCTCCGGCGCAGGATAGATTCCTTCGATAATCTTCCAACCATCCGAAGTATGCCCAGCATTTGGCGGATATTCAGGTCTGCTTACCCTTTTACCCTCAGCATCTTTCCAATCCACTTTCACAAAAATCGACCGGCGCTCGAGTTCAACATCCCAGGCATTATATTCAGCATGTATTTTGTAATACTTGCCTGCTTCAACATCGAACGGTTTGCGCCAGGCACTGTTGCAATGAAAATCCTTGTCACTCACAATGATCAAAGCATCGTCATCCTTATCAACAGTCATAATCCCCTTCAAAGCAGGCCGCTGCGAATAAGCCTCCCACTCCTGCGCATTAACCAATCCAGCAAGGGTTATAATTATAACTAAAATTGATAAATAAATGGTATGTGTATTCATGGTTTACCTCAATCAAATCTCAAACTTCACCCGCGTCCCAGCTGTGCAGTGGAAGCATTGGTTGGGGAAAGCTTTCCAGAATTCTACAATAGCGTTCATGCCGGTGCAATGTCCAAGACCGATTTGCTGAACCCCATACTGTTTGAAGGCTTCGATGGATTTTTCGATGCGATAGGGTGAGGCTTTCACGAGATGGAATCCACCAATCACGGCGTGAATTTTTTTGTTCCCGGTGAGTTTAGAAACATATTCCAGCGTATTGACAATACCTGAATGGGCGCAGCCGGATAGAATGACTGTTCCTTCTTTCGTCTCGAAGAATAAAGCCTGATCGTCCATCAGTGGATCGGGTGTTTGGCCGTTCTCATCAAGATAAAATGCTCCGCCGGTATCCTCAAAGTCAGTGATTCGGGGGATTTCTCCGGTCAACATGAATCCATCACATGGATTTGTCATTTCTTTATTGAAATTGAATAGTGAGCCATTGTTTTTTGTGAGTTCTTCAAGCAGGGAAATAAAACTGACTTCACGTGAGAAACCGCTTCTATCTTTTGAGAATTTAAGCTGCATGATATCCGGATGAGCGAAAATACGTGGGTGGTCGGCGGCGTTGACGGCAACTCCCAAGCCGCCGATATGATCGTAATGCCCATGGCTCAACGCAATGGTATCCACAAGCGATAAGTTGATGTTCATCCTGCGGGCGTTGTGCTGAAGTGCTTTACCCTGACCGGTATCAAAAAGAAGATAATGAGAACCGGTATCGATCCAAAAAGCGATTCCATGCTCCGCAATTAAACCTGGAGACATGCATGTATTTTCAACCAAAACAGTTATTTGAACGGACGAACTCATTATTTATATTTTCCTTTGTTAAATGGTAAATAATAAAGGCAATAATCATGCAATACAAATAAAACTATATTCTATTATAACCCCTTAATTACGTTAAAGATAAGCCCTGCTTATTGATATCGGCTATCAAGTCACTGATCCCCAATTTTTCAGTTCATCATAAAAACAACCAAACAACACCTATTTAAAATGGCAGACTTGATGAATGTGGTTTTTGAAAGTAATATGTTGGTTGTAGCAAAATAATTCGGGGCGTAGCGCAGGCTGGTAGCGCACCTGCTTCGGGAGTAGGGGGTCGGAGGTTCAAATCCTCTCGCCCCGAAAAATTAAACACCATTATGGCGTCCTCTTGGACGCCATTTCATTAACGGGAACAAGATGACCGGCATAAAAGAAACCAACGTTTCTCCCTTCCAGTTTCCCAAAATCCGCCCGGTTGAAGCAATTCCGGTAATGGACTCGGGGCGTCAACTTATCTGTCTGCGTGATCCACAGAATATCGCCCGCAACGTTTTATCCCTCCCTCTTCCCGCTTATTTTTTAGTGACCATGCTGGATGGCAAGCATTCGGTAGTGGACATGCAGGAAGCCTTCATGCGCCAGTTCCGTGAATTGATTCCAACGGAAAAGATTGAAAATATCATTCATCAGTTAGATACCGAATTATTTTTAGAGTCGGAAAACTATTTTCAAGCACTCGAAAAAATTAAACAGGCGTTTCGTGATGCTCCTTATCGTGAACCGGCACATGCAGGTCTGGCTTATGAATCCGAACCAGCGTCGCTGCGAAATCAGCTAAACGATTTTTTCCAGATGATTGAAAACGATACCGCTCCTCCGGATTTACCTGCAGACGGCAGCGTATCGGTGCTGGTTGCCCCGCATATCGATCTGAATAGAGGAAGCGCCTGCTACGCTCACGCTTACCGGGAAATTGCCAAACGCCCACCATCGGATCTCTATATCATTTTCGGAACCGCTCACCAAAGCCGCAAAAACCTGATAACGCTCACTCGAAAATGGTTTAATACACCACTCGGGACGGTCGAGACAGATGAAGAATTTGTAGAGCGTTTCAGTCAAAGTGCTTCGATCGATCTTTTTGAAGAAGAGTTACTGCACCGGGATGAACATTCTATTGAATTTCAAGTGTTATTTTTAAAATATATTTTCGGTGATCAATGGCAGGGCAAAATCGTTCCTATTTTATCCGGTTCTTTTAACCGTTATATCCAAAATGGAGATTCACCACGAGAAGATGCACGAATGGCGGAATTAATGGATTCACTGCGCACGCTCATCGAAAATTATGATGGCAGCGTCACCTTGCTTGCCGGTGCGGATATGAGCCATGTGGGAAAGAAATTCGGGCATTCCTATGGTATCCCGCCGAATGAATTGGATCGGGTAAAAAAAGATGATCAAAAGGTATTAGAGGCCATGATCAATGGCGACGCTGAAAAATTTTACCGCAGCGTGGAATGTCAAAAAGATTACAATAATGTTTGCGGACTTTCCCCTATTTATATGGCGCTGGATGTTGCAAGACCGTCAAAAGGACATGTGTTGAAATACGATCAAGCCATAGACCATGCCACTGAATCCGTGGTTTCTTTCGCAAGCGTTTCCTACTATTCTCCAGCTGAATAGCCAACAAAATCAGGCTGCCTTTGCAATGGCCTCACGGGTATCATCGATCATTTTCTTGAAATCGTAAACCATCACCCCAAAATACTGTTGACCGGGAGTGCGGACGAGAGAAATAGCATCTTCACCGTTTACCAGGGCGAACATGTCTTGGCCATCGGTCACAAAAAAAAGTTCGTGTTCCAGTGGTTTTTCAATATATCGAGGCATATTTTTGCGCAGATAGGAGATCCCTTTGCGTACTTTTTGCATACTCAATCCCTGTTTACGCAATTGCAAAAACCAACGCAGCATAATCAAATCGGCAAAGGAATACAGTTTGTGTTTGCCGCATCCCTGAGCCGGCCGGACACTGGCCCTGATCAATCCGGTTTTTTCATAGTAATGAAGGCGAACTGGATCAATCCTGATTCCATCCAACCGGTGGATAATATCGATGATCTCTCCGGATTGGAACGCAGATTTAATAGGTTTTATATTTGAATCTTTCATTTTTCACCCTCACATGTGAAAACGGGAAGATGGTATTCGTTAATAACAACATACAAGCGCATGTTTATTAAAACCCCCGTCAGAGAATCATAGCACGTTTTTATGTCTGGGGGAAAGAGAAAAAAACAGCACCTTCAGACATTCTGAAGATGCCCTCAACCTAAAAAAGTGAAGAAGAACCAAGACACAACAAACTCATTCGTATTTTAACCCTTGAAAATACTGAATTTAAGGATTAAAACATGATAATCCACCTCAGCCCCAGGGAAGTTGCACCTAGACACAAGCAGAACAAAGTAAAGCGAAAATCCGCAAGGAATTCATACTGTTAGCAAGTTTACTCCCTGTCGTTTTATTTTTTCGTCGCTTTCCCTTTTGCTTTGCTTGTGGTTTTTTTGGCGGTACTGGACTTTTTCGATGAACCTTTTTTCGCAGCCGTTTTCTTCCCGCTGGTTTTCCCTGTAGTTTTTTTCGCAGCAGATTTGTTCGCTGTCGATTTATTTGACGTTGAAGCCTTCTTCGTCATCGAAGCTTTTTTGGCCGTCGATTTCTTTGACGTTCCTTTCTTTGCCGTTGATTTTTTAGCGCTGCTTTTTTTCTCCGTTGATTTCTTCGGCGCCGATTTCTTCTGCGTTGATTTCTTCGCTGCTGTTTTCTTTGCTGGAGTTTTCTTCGCAGTCGCTGCCTTTTTCTTTGTGGACTTTTTTGCTGCTGCTTTAGCCATGGAGCCTACACCTCCTCTCAGTTTTTCATCCCTAAGCAACCATCTTCAGTACTCTTTTGCTTCAGGGAACAAATTTTATTATATACTTTATATTACCATTACTGTAACTTTGTCAAGAAAAAAGTATCTATAAACCGAAAAAAATCTAATTTTTTTGTAAAAAATGTGTTTTTTAAGCTCAAAACACCTAATTTTTACTTTTTAAATCATTTCATATGCCATCACAAGCCCTAAAATATCATAAAAATTCGATCAACAATTTGTAAAAATTCTGTTCAAATTTCCTCATGAACCATATCAAAGAGGCGATGATCCTATCGATAATTTCACAGCACTGGTCTAGCGAGTAGACTTGCGCTAAAAAATGAATAGTAAAAAGGAACGGGATATTTTTATTTCATGGACGGACGCAGTTCAATTTCACACCAGCAAAAATTAATAATCAGTCTTATTATTTTGCTGGTATTTCTTGTGTTGACTTCAATGTTATTCGCTTCCGCCAAAGGGGGATATTTTCCCTCTTTGCGGCAGATTATCTATCATTCTTCGTGGATATTGTTCATTTTAGTTGTGATCGATCTCATTTTAGTTCAATGGTCAGTTAAACCATCCATTCTGCCTTTTCGCATTCAATCCAGAAAAGAAAAAATCCGCGCGATATCAATCGGCACCTTGTTTATTCTGACTTTTTTCCCGCTGGGTAACTATCTGAAGCATCATTATTTCTTTTTCGAAGACTGGATGTGGTATTGTGTGCTCTGGGTATTTGGATTATCCATCACTCTCGTTTTGACGAACTATCTCACCATTGATCAACCACACCGCTTAGAGAAGGTTGGAGTACGGTTTATAAAAGCCGATTATTTCCTCTCCCATTCAACATTGACAAAAAGCAACATAATTTTTCTTTGTCTTGCCTCCTCTGTTGTTCTTCTTTTCGGGGTATTTGTGTGTTTTTGGACCTTAGGCGGGATTCCACATGTCCAGGACAGCGTCGCTCAATTTTTTCAAGCCAAAATATTTTCTTACGGGCGAATGACTTTCCCTGCACCGGAGCATCCCAAATTCTTTGAGAGAATTTATGTTGTCGCTAATGAAGGCCGATGGTACACCATCTATCCACCCGGCCATGCGCTGGTAATGAGTATCGGTATGTTGTTGAGAGTACCACAACTGGTGAATCCACTGATCAGTGCAGGTATTATTTGGCTTTTGTATTTATTTACCAGAAAAGTCTCTACACCGTTTTCATCAAAAGCAGGGGTGATTTTGCTTGCTCTGTCTCCGTTTTTCCTGTTTATGGGAGCAGGTTTCATGAATCATCCAACCGCGCTCTTTTTTCTTTTGGCTTACCTGTTGTTCTTGTTGAAAGCGGGAGAAACGGAATCTACGCAATCTTTGGCAATATTTATGTTGGCAGCAGGTCTATGCTTCGGTTTTGCTTTTATAACCAGGCCGATGACTTCATTGGCGTTTTTACTGTCGGGGATTCTGTGGTTGGTTGTATTGAACAAAAAACGAGTTCAATATCCAATCCGAACAATACTCTTTTTTTTGATTGGAACTCTCCCCTTCGCCATTTTTTATCTTACTTATAACGCCAGCACCACCGGCTCACCGTTTTTAACCGGTTATGTCAATTATTTCAATGGAAACCCGCTCGGATTCGGTTACCGCCCATGGGGACCGGAACCATTGGGACCGAAAATTCCAAATGAAGTGTATCATACCCCGGTACGGGGAGTGGCCAACACCATCTGCAATCTGAATGCGCTCAATCTATATTTATTCGGATGGCCGATACCATCTTTATTATTTGCTTTTATTCCTTTTTTGCCCGGTGTAAAAAGAAAAACCTCAGATTGGTTGTGTGTTTTTTCAATTTTGGCGGTTTTTCTGATATACTTTTTTTACTTTTTCCAGGATTATTGCTATGGCCCCAGGTTTACATATGAAACGATTCCTTTTCTAATCCTTTTATCTGCCAGGGGGATAGAAATAACTGTTCAACGATTTGAGCAGTCCGAAAAGTTTACTCCAAACCAGGCCAGAGGGCTGGTTTTTGGTGCACTTGTGGTTTTTTTTCTATTCGCATTTGGGACAGTGTGGATCGAGCGTTTTGCCGTCATGGGGGATTCGTATTGGGGAACGAACGAAGGTATTGCCGCTATGGTCAAAAAGGGAGTCGAAGAGGATGATGCAGTGATATTCGTGGAAAATGGGGACGATTATGTCGCTTTATTCTCTTATTTAGAACCAACACTGGATCGCGGATGGATTGTAGCCCACGATTATGGATGCGAGGAAAATCAAAAACTTTTGCAAAATTATCCCGAATGGCCGGTCTACCTTCTTCGTCTAAAAGAAACAGATAAACCGTTCATATTCAAATCTGAACTTGAAAAATATAGATGCTATTGACTTGTTTCATGAACATGCAAAATTCTTTCGTTAAGATTGAGAAAGGGTTATAAATACA
>CAZXSQ010000071.1:2517-8858 GCA_964643335.1 uncultured bacterium | reverse complement strand
AATGTCACAGTTTTATGTTGAAGGGGGTCATCCCATTGATGGAACCATTACTCCGACCGGGAATAAAAATGAAGCGCTGCCCATTTTGGCGGCCTCTCTTCTGACAACCGAAAAAATACATCTCAGCAATGTACCCCTCATCGGTGATGTGGAGAGCATGCTTCGCATATTGGAGACCTGTGGTGCGAACATCGAACACATCAATAATCATCAAATCAGCCTTCATGCCGAAACGATTGAAAAAACAGAGCTTCCAAAGGAATTCTGTAACAGCATCCGTGCCTCCGTTCTGTTTATGGCTCCGATTCTTTCCCGATGCGGACGTGTGCGAATCCCGCATCCCGGCGGTGACCGTATAGGACGCCGGCGCATTGATACCCATCTGCTTGGCCTGCAAGCTTTGGGAGCGAATTTCCAGGTATCCGACGATTATTTTCATGTATGGTGTCCCCATCGATTAAAGGGAACAGACATACTGCTTGACGAAGCCAGTGTAACCGCGACAGAAAACTTGATTATGGCGGCTTCCCTGGCGGAAGGAACAACAATTTTACGGAATGCAGCCTCAGAACCTCATGTTCAACAATTGTGTACCTTTCTCAATAATCTTGGCGCTAAAATCACAGGAGTGGGTTCAAATGTCCTGACCATTGAAGGCGTAGAGGAGTTGGGCGGTTGCCAACACCGAATCGCCGCCGATTATCTTGAAATCGGGAGTTTTATCGGCTTGGCGGTGGTAACCGGTGGAAAACTTTTGATTAAAAACGCCGCCCCAGAGTTTATGCGGATGATTCTTTATCAATTCAGCCGCTTGGGAGTGGAAGTGGATGTTCAGGGAGAAGATATTTTAGTCCCCCCCAATCAGGAAAAGAAAATTACCCCGGATGTAAACACCTCATTCGTAAAGATCGATGACGGGCCATGGCCGGCCTTTCCGGCGGATATGATGAGCATCGCCACGGTCTTGTCCACCCAGGTTAATGGGACGGTCATTATCTTCGAAAAAATGTTTGAAAGCCGATTGTTTTTTGTAGACCGTTTGATTTCGATGGGTGCCAATATCATTCTGTGCGACCCGCACCGCGCTGTCGTCGTTGGTCCCACACAACTAAGGCATCAGGTAATGAGCAGCCCTGATATTCGAGCGGGAATGTCACTTTTGCTTGCCGCCCTTTGCGCCAAAGGAACCAGTGTTATACAAAATGTCGAACAAATCGATCGCGGCTATGAAAAACTGGATGAACGTCTCGCAGCATTAGGAGCCAAAATTCACCGTGAAGATTAACAAATATAAAACATGATTAATGTTCTTGTGGGGCTGTGGCAATTTCTTGTAGTATGGTCGTTCGGATTATTCTTGGAACGAAAGATCAAGGTCTCTCTTCCCTACGGCTACCGTCTGGCGATTGCGTTTGGTTTGGGAGAGGCTTTTCTATCCTATTTCTTCTTCTTGCTCGGACTTTACGGCGGTCTTCGTTATGAGATTTTGTTTCCCCTCGCCGCTCTTGCCACAGTTCTTTTTGGCCCGCATTTTTTACGTGAAGCCACCAAAACTGTAAAAGCGATTCGGCCTCATGTGATCAATGCTCCTATAACAAGCCTGATCATCTGCATTCTTCTGCTCATTTATTTTCTCGGAACCTGTGTGCCTGAAAGAGAAGTGGACGCACTGTGGTACCACCTTGCCACCCCTCTTTTTTACATCAAACACGGTGGTTACATCCAGCTGGTTCCTTTCAATATGCCTTCCCACTACCCGATGAATGTTCATCTGCATTATGCATTTTCGTTGCTTATCGGGAACGACACGACGGCCAAAGTTTTTATATTATGTCATTTTATCCCGATGCTCCTATTGATTTGGTCAGTAGTCAAACGATATGGGCCGAAGCACTGGGGGCTGCTGGCCTGTGCAATTTATCTCAGCTGTCTGTTTTTCCGGCTCCCGGTTATGGCGAATGTGCAGCGGGGGGTGTTTTTTTATGTTTTCTTGTCAACCGTTCTGTTATGGTACTCGCTGGAAACACGCAGGCTGAAATTGTTTATACTGGCTTCCGTATTCTGCGGCATGGCGATGGGTACCAAATTCAATGCGCTTCTATTTGGATACGGTGCGCAAGTCCTGCTTTTGTTGTTCTGGTGCTTCTGGCTGAAAAAAGCTTCTTTCGTTGGAGGACTAAAAAAACTTGGTTTGCATTCGTTGATTTCATGGATTCTTATGAGTCCATGGATGATCAAATCCTACATTTACACTCACAACCCGCTCTATCCACTGCTGGGAGAGTTTTTTGATACAAAACCCTTGTTTGTTCCGCCGATGGAATCCAACGCGGCCAGCCATGGAATTAATCTGCTGAAAGCGGAAAGTATTCCTGGCTTTTTTCAACAAGTCATAAAAAACGCCTGTTTACTGCTTTACAGTGCCGATTTGATTTTCTTTTTGGGAATAATTTCCCTTGCCGGGCTGGTGGCACTTCGTAAAAAACGCTGGGTGATGCCTACGGTAACTACTGTAATTTGCTATTTACTTTTCACGATGCTATGGGGATTCGACACCGAACGCCTGTTTGCGGTGACATACGGAGTACTTACTGTCTCCATTGTCCTGACGATGTCCTGGATCAGCCAAAAAATCCCGTATAAAAACTTCTTGTATGGCATTATTCTTTTCAGCGTATTCGGGACATTTCTCCAGCAAAAAATTTACTATTTAAGCAGCCCGAATATCAATTGGTTCGGCGGTGTTTATTTATCAAAGGAAGTTCGAAGAGACTGGCTGTCAGAACGGGGGATTTTCAGCCGCGATTTATTTGCCATGAAAGACTGGATGGAAGAGAATACTCCGGAGGACGATGAACTATACGGTTACCAGACCGGTTATCTGTTCTATCTGGACAGAAAATATATCGTCAGTGGGACACGTTTTGGAGAACAGGTGGACAAATGGCTTGAAATCAGCCCGGAATATGCTGCAAAACAATTGGATAATCTGAATGTCAAATGGTTTTTATACAAAGAAAAACAATGGCGTGGAAAATTAATGAGCCAGGATACGAAACTGCAGCAATTCAAGAATCGCTTTCTGGAAAAAGTTCATTCGACAGGGAATGTGACTCTTTATAATTTCAGGCTTGAATAGAATAGACTTAAATGATTTTCTTAAATTATGATAGAGCCACCTTCGGTTAATTGCTTTCTTACATCGGCTGGATCAAGTTCATCGATAGGCTTATTTTGCGATAAAGCAAGATAAGCCGCAGTTCCAGCCGCTTCACCGGTTTGATTCATATTGACCATAACCCGCACAGCAGAGAAAGCGGCTTTGTCGGCATCCAGCATCCGCCCGGCAACAATTAGATTTCCATATTTTCCAGGTATTAGAGAACGTAAAGGAATTTGGTAAAACGTGGGGTTAATCTCGGTTTTTTCACGCCAGCGTGATTTCTTCGATGGGAATCCCGGCCGTGAATAACGTTCTGTCCCATCGAGGTATCGGAAAGTGATACCGGGTTTTTCCTGATGATGGATATCCACGCGATAGCTGCCGTTGGCAATCGCATCGTCAAACCGTTTGCCGTAAAGCACATCGTCGCCTTTGAGTTGATACTGACACTTCACATGCCTCGTTTCCCGGATTCCTATCTGAGAAGGAAGCGCCTGCAAAGTAATTTTACTATCCGGACAATGCTCCCGGATAATGTCCTGAATGGCCCGCACCTGCCGCCGGCCTTCGAATTCCGCATGGGTCAAATCATCGGCATTGGCGCAATTGACACCATAAACCCGGGTTCCGGCCAGCATATAGATATCTGAACCTGGTACATATGTTCCCCACGAAAAACCTTCCGGTAAATCATATTGTTCGTGATGTTTCAAAATGATTTTGTTGAGCGAATAGCCTTTCAGAGAACTCCACTCAGAAAAGCGGGCGCAGGTTGTGGGGGGCTGCAATTGATCCGAGATATACGTTGGCAGTCCGAGCCAATGGCAAAGATCACCATCCCCCGTGGCATCGATAAACATTTTCGCCTTGATCGCTCCACGTCCGGATTTATTTTCAACAATAACCCCGATCAGTTCTTCATCCTTGACCACTGGGGCACAAAAGAAGGTGTGAAAATAAGGCTTGATTTTCGCCTCAAGAATCATTTCGTCCAGTTCGATTTTCAATTCATCTGAATTGAAATCGTATCCGTGGCTGACGTTATGATGACGTTCATTAACCGCATTACGCTTCTTGAGGCGTTCGACGGTTTCAAGTGTCAGGCCGGATATGATTTCTTTCTTGAATTCCGTATCGTACCGGCTGTGCCACACATTGACCATTGAACTAGTGGCCGTTCCCCCAAAGTTGTTTTGTTTCTCGACGATAACCACACTGGCACCGAGACGGGCTGCGCGAAGTGCAGCAAACACACCAGTGCAGCTGCCACCTAGTACGCAAATATCGGCTTCGGCGATCACGGGAATATCTTTGGCTTCTTCACGAATTGAGTTTCCATTTTTACGAGTTACGTTTTTGGCATGAACCGATTTTGATAATCCGAATATACCGGCACAGGCCGATGCGGCTAGTCCAAAAAAATTACGGCGTTTCATTGATTTTCCTTCCTTTCTTCGAAGGGGATTACTTTTCCCAAATCAATATCCTGAATCTTGGGTTGTCTATTCATTAAACGGGCACGAGTAAACCATCTATAATCATCATCAGGCGCTCCATGCAGATTACCAGCAGTGAGCAGCGGTTCAAACTTATTGGAGAAATATTGCTCATCCGGTTCATGGGGGCCATAGCGCATTTTATACCAACTATCACCTTTGTAGGTTACCCTCCCCGGTATTTGCCAGACAAAACCTTTTAATAGCACACTTTCATTCTGGTTTCCAGCGTCAAGCGCTTCCGTCCAACTGAGTTGAACCATTGTTCCATCCACCATGGAAACAGCGTGTCCATTCTGTGAGCCAATTTCAATAGGCAGGTAATGAGTACTGACGGCTTCAATATTCTCCGTATTATAGGGGTCTTCACCGTGAGCCACGACTACCTGAAATTCAATCCATTTATTTTCCCTTTCTTGAAACTCTATCGGCTGTTTTGTACATCCTATGATAAAGATCACTCCTATCAAGATAATTGGGAATTGCTGTTTCATGAACATTCTTCTAACCTTTTATTATTCGGTATATATTTTTATCAAGCAGATAATGCCATTGTAGCAGTAAGACTGCTCTTGCCATACTTTTTCGTTGTAAAGATTTGTTTGGTTTAAATATAAGATGCTAAATCAAAAACAAAACAAGTTTGTTTCATTTCAATTTTGTTGCTATATTAACAGTTGGAAAACAAAAATCTTTTTCAATTTTTCAGCAAACAATGCAATCTAGCAACAAGAACTCAATGGCTAAATCAAAAGTAATTGATGATCCGGCGATCCGTTCAGCACTCAAACAAGCATGGGAAGACTCATTACCCGGTACTGCTAATGAACACGAAGAAGGTGGTTTTATTATAATAAACATGACTGGCAATTTAGAAATAGTTCGATGGCCTAAAGGACAACAGAACAGCATTTTAGTGCCGGCCCACTCAGATTGTAAAATTGATGATAAAGACATAATCGCTACATTTCACACTCATCCCAATACGGAAGATGACCATTTACAAGAACCGAGTGAAACCGATAAACGTGCTATCCGAGATGATCTTGATTTAAAAGGAAAGTTTTACGAAGGTGAGTTCGTAATTTCCAAAGAAAAAATATATCTAATTGCTTCCAATGGTGTGGTGAGTGAAGTAGGGGATACATGTAAAATCCTAGCGGAGACATAAAGGAGAAAACGATGGGAGTCACACTTACTACCGAAGTACTTCAAGATGATATAGCTGTTTCCCTCGCTCGAGCAACAGCGGCTGCGAATAAACGTGCAAGTGAACTTGGCATTGATGTATTTGAATCTATCATTACCATCACACAACACTCTGTTACTGGTGGTGAATTTTGGCGGATTAATTACGGTCCAAAAGATTATGTAGGACGCCGCGGGGGTGATTTGATAATCGATGTGAATCAAGAAAACGCTGATATTTATCAAGTGCTTCGGGGACAATAGTCACTTAAGCCATCGATCCCTTTCCTGACGTAAAAAAGCAACCGCCTCATTCGACGGCAATCGTTTCTCTGGTTGCGCTTTGTGGGACATCCCGTAAACCATCTTCACGCCGATCCTCCAAAATCAAAGCAATCGCCTCTTTCTCTAAAATAAACAATACCTCCAATCAACATCTTGAACTTTTTGCAAATAAAGGCGTTTATGAACGTGTGAGTTTTTGAGAAATAAAG
>CAZXSQ010000071.1:0-2507 GCA_964643335.1 uncultured bacterium | reverse complement strand
ATTATTGCTTGTTTCATTCTCGGCATCGATGCGCATGCGATTCATGAAGTAGGCCTATGGGATCGATTTGAGGCGGTTATCCAAAACGATAAAAATTATGACGATCCTTATTCCGATGTGGAACTTCAAACCACGTTCACCAAACCGGATAAAAGCGAAGTTGATTTTTGGGGATTTTATGATGGAGGTTCCACCTGGAAAATCCGATTCATGCCCGATCAATTGGGCACTTGGGAATATCGTGCAAGTTTCTCTGATGGAACAAAACTCATTAAAGGTAAATTCATTTGCGTTCCTTCAACAATTCCGGGAATGCTTTCCGTGGATGAAAACAATCCCTGGTGGTTTGGATTTAAAGGCGGCAAGCATGTCTTGATCCGCAGTTTTCATGTAGGTGATCGCTTCTTTGCGGAAAACTGGCCGGATGACAAGCGCCAGGCGTTTTTGGATTGGTTTGTGGAACAAAAATACAACATGCTTTCCATCGCCAGCCATTATCTGAACCGTGAATCGGAAGGGAGAGGCCAAGGTTGGGACACACCCGATTTATGGCCGCTCGATGCCGCCGAATATCAAAAGATGGAAACCATTCTTGACGATTTAACAAAAAGAAAAATTATGGTATATCCTTTTGCTGGTTTTTTTGGCAGAGATTCAGACTTTCCAAGAAATCTCAACGATCAGGGAAAATATATAAAATACACGCTGGCCAGATTGGGGCCGTATTGGAATTTGCTATTCAATGTTGGCGGACCGGAACCGAATCTGAAAAACAGATCGTATCTCTCCAATGAGAAAGTGACACGGCTTGGCCGGTTGATCAGCCGCCTGGATATCTTCGATCATCTTATTTCCGTCCATAATCGAACAGGTGACGATCCATATAAAGATTCCAACTGGAGTACATACGGCATTCTGCAAGGTCCCAAAACCACCGATCGTGATAAATTAAGTAGAATCCTTTTAAAGAATCATCATCCACAAAAACCACTCTATGCACAAGAAACATTATGGCCGGGCAATAAATACCATCCGGAGTATTCAGTTAAATACCATCCTGAAAATTCTAGTGAGGACGTATCCAAAGATCCCACCTCTTCACGTTACACATCAGTCGAAGAAATCGATAAGCATATACGCAAAAACGCCTATGTGATCAACATGTCGGCAACGGCGTTGAACTATGCCGATATGGATGGCAATTCATCGTCAGGTTTCAGCGGTTCGATGGACTTGGAGCAAAAAGTTCAAGCCCGTCATGATTTTATAAGATTAGTGTGGGATACGTTTGAAATGTTTCCTTACTATCGCATGAAGCCGCGCCAGGATATTGTGGATAACGGTTACTGCCTGGCGGAAGAAGGCCGGCACTATCTGGTTTATCTCGAAGAACGCGGTACAGTCAATGTAAAAATCACTGACGGGCCTTATAAAATCGAATGGATCAACGCACAACTTCCATTTGATAAACAACAACAGGGCGAAACAACAGACGGCAAAAATTTATCATCGCCAAGGCAAGGTGACGACTGGCTGCTTTATTTGTACAAAGACAAACCTCAACAAACAAAACGAAACCACAGTGTTTTCACCATCAATGAAAACAACACTGGCACCGAATTAAACGGAAAACCTTTCCTGGTGATGGGATTGCGTGTATCCAACGCTTTGATATCAGATGAAAAGGTGAATGAATTGATAGAAAACATGGACCTTTTCGCGGCGTATGGCATCAACACATTTAGCGTCTTCTTCCAAGGCTCACGTTTTGGCGATATTAAAGGTTACAACGAAGATGCTACACTGAACGAAGTGTATGCCGAACGGATGGGAAAAATTATTGAAGCGGCGGATGTACGTGGCATGGTCATCTTGGTTGGCTGTCTGTATTACGGCAATTCAAAAGGCAAGTGGGAAATCTGGGGGCAGGAGGAAGCGAATCAAGCCATTGCCAATACAGTGCGATGGTTGAAAGAAAATAATTACCGGAATGTATTTATCGATGTCAACAATGAGCAGATGGCCGGCTTCGATGACGCCGAACTCATTGCAGCAGGTAAAGCGGTCGACCCGAGTTATGTCATTGGAACAAGCGGACGTAAAACCCCAGATAATGCCGGTCTGTCCCTGCATCACGGCGATCCGGACATCCCAGGCAAATACTACATCCAGACTGAAGGTACCGGTGTGAATTATTGGGGAGATTACAGTAAGAAAAAAGGACTGTACAACTACATCAATATTGGAATTTATCCGGATTGGATGAAAGAGAAGATGAAGAAGTACACCACCAGTTTCACCAAAAAAGGGCAGGGATTCATTTTCGCCTCCACCTGGCTCCAATGCCCACCGCCCTCCGGTCCAAATCACCGGCCGGGAGGTTATGGAACAGAAGACGATCCAGGCGTTCTATGGTGGCTGGAACATGCGAAAACTCTTGTAGAATCTTATGAATTCGAGAATACTTCGTATTGAAATTATGAACGAATTCCTTTGTACTATTTCAA
>CAZXSQ010000070.1:15154-18207 GCA_964643335.1 uncultured bacterium | reverse complement strand
ACCACAATCAACAACTCAATCAAAGTAAACCCCACCCGCTCTCGAATCACTTTCATAGTCCAATCTCCCACGTTGTGTGTTGAAAACGTATGTCTATTATAAACGAAAATGGGTATTGGGTATTGGGTGTTGGGTGTTGGGTTTTAGGTGTTGGGTGTTGGTTTAAGCATTTTTTAAATAATCTGTGATATTGTTCTAAACCATCTCCTTTTATGATATAATTTTAACCTAAACAACAGGATTCAACCAATGCACAAGGCAGTGTTGGAACTCAAAAAACGGCTTCAAGAACAGTATGGCGACCGGCTTGTCCGGTTCATGGTCTTCGGCTCTTACGCCCGTGGTGAGCAGACGCCTGAGTCGGATATCGATATATTTGTGACCTTGCATGGAACTGTCGATGGAAAAACCGAATTTGCGATTTGGGATATATCCTACGAGATAGAACTTGAATTTGATGTGATCTTGAATGTGAAAGTCTACTCCGAAGAAGATATCCAACATACGATTATCGGTGCAACTCCATTCGTGGAAACCGTGTTGGAAGAAGGCATTGTTGTATGAATTCAGAACAAAAAAAACTTATATGTCTCCAAAGGTTGGAAATGGCCGAAAAAATGCTGAACGATGCCAAAATCCTTTTCGGTAATGGATCGCTGCAAAGCACCGTGAATAGAATGTACTATGCTTTATTTTATGCGGTAAATGCTTTGTCCTGTGCACATAATTTTAAAACGTCCAAACACACGGGCCTACGTGCATGGTTCAATAAAGAAATCGTTCAAAAGGGATTAATAGAGAAAAATTTGGGGGCAATTTATAATAAAGCATTTGAATTACGTTCCAAAGGAGATTATGAGGATTTCTATCCTCTTGATACGGATACGATTATTACATTGCTTCAATCCACCCCTGCATTTATCGAAAACATCCGCTATTTGACACTCCAACGGCTAGAGCAACAGGATTTTGATGATGCATAAAGCAGTGTTTGAACTCAAAAAACGGCTTCAAGAACAGTATGGCGACCGGCTCCGCCGATTTATGATGTTCGGCTCCTATGTACGCGGCGAGCACACGTATAAGTCGGACATCGATATATTGATTTCATTGAAAGGACCTGTTGATTGGAATCTGGAATGCGAACTCCTTGGTCTAACTTTAAAACTATCCTTGAATTACTCAACATAAAAATGAACCACAAACCAAAGCGTAGCCATCAATTCAATCCATGTGAGAGAACGTATGAATCCACCTTTCCTATCCCAAAAAAACCCTATACACTCAAAGAGAGATGAGAATTATTTTGCTTAATTTAATGCATGGAAAGGAAGAAAATAGAATTATGGTGCCTCGTGTTGTTTCGCTGACGATTTTTATTCTTATATCACAGCTATTCGTATGCAATCAAATCTTTTCTGAAAGAATCCGTTTTTATGATTTGCCGGAGACTATTCAATCCGCTATTAAGCAGGAAATCGTTGGAACTGAATTTAAAATTAATCGTGTCGAAAGAGAAACCCGCGATGGGGAAATTGTTTATGTAGTAGAAGGCAGAGACCCTCATGGAGTGGACTTGGATATGATTCTTTCCGAAGATGGAAGCGTTGTGGATAAATATGAGGAAGGCCAGTTCCGGATCATTAACAACCGCCTCTTTGTTGAAGATGACCCCTATCGTATTCGCACCGTCTATACTCCCGATGCCGGTGATCCCAAAAAAGCCCCGAAAGCGTTTCTTGAATCGGTCAGCCAAATATCCAAGGTCGGCTGTAATACGCTGGCCTTCGATCTGCACGGATACAACCAGGACGGAACCGAACTGGCCGATGGAACAGAGGAATTTATTCAAAACATGCTGTATAGGATGGTATACAGCAACGTGGAAATGCTGTGCAGAATTTTAGGCCCCGACTCGCCGCAGACAAAACAAGGCCGGTTAAACGCGGTTAAAACCGCCGCCCGTGCGTTGAAGAATAAAGTACAGATACTTTGCTGGATCGATGCACCCGATGCCGAAGAACTCATTCAAGAATTTAAAAAAATCGCCCCGAGCCTGGTCGTCGCAGGTCCCGGCTCTGAAGTAGAAGTCGCTTACGACATGGGCGATGTGAATCTCACCAAACCGGCGGTATTATTTGGTGAACTTCCCGAGTCGTCACATCCTCATTTAAGTTTTGTTCTTCCCAATGAGCCTGAAAATTTCCGTATTTTCGATGAACGCAATGCTTATTCCTGTGAAAAACAACCATGGAACCCGGATAACTCTGTTTTATCGGAAAAGGATCGCGAAGAAGGTTTCGTGGCTCTCTTTGATGGTAAAACCTTGGACGGCTGGATTATTGTTGGCAGAAACAAAAATGGTTTCCAAGTGAAAAACGGGGGAATCGAATGGATCGAAAGAGGAGCCGGAGCGCTCCAAACCTGCAGGCGGTTTGATGACTATATCCTCCGTTTCGAGTACAGAATATCTGAAAACGGCAATAGTGGAATTCAACTGCGCACCCCGCGCAGCAACCGTTCATCCAAAATCGGTTTTGAAATTCAACTCTATGGCGATTACGGCAGAAGACCAACCGATGACGGGACCGGCGCGATTTATGATGTCATCGCTCCCACCATGAATGCTTCCAAACCCGCCGGTGAATGGAACAGCGTGGAGGTTATTTTAAATGGTCCCCACCTCGAGGTCACCATTAACGGGCACAAGGTACAGGATGTAAATTTTGATGACTATGAAGAATTGAAATACCGCCTAAGAGACGGCTTCATCCGCCTAACCGACCACGGCGATTACGTAGCCTACCGCAACCTCCGGATTAAGGAATTGTGAACGGTATTACTACAAACTTAAACAAAAAACAAGTATAATAAATAAAGGGGGAGGAGGTGATCGCGGGCCGGTTTTCCCCGGCTCGAGGAAAGTCCGGACTCCACAGAGCAGGACGCTGGGTAATGCCCAGGAGGGGAAACCCTACGGAAAGTGCCACAGAAAAGATACCGCCTGCTCACACGCAGGTAAGGGTGAAAAGGTGGGGTAAGAGCCCACCGCG
>CAZXSQ010000070.1:8763-15144 GCA_964643335.1 uncultured bacterium | reverse complement strand
CGGTTCCGGGTGACCGGACTGGCACGGTAAACCCTGTCCGGAGCAATGCCAAGTAGGAGAGAAGGCGCGGCTCGCGCCGATCCGTCTTCACGGCGGTGAACTCTCGGGTAGGCGGCAGCTTGAGGCCGTTGGCAACAACGGTCCCAGAGGAATGATCACCCACGACATTTTAGGCGGCGGTGTTCTTCCGGCGTTATATCGATAGAAAGTCTAGGCTGGTTAATACTCTCTCCATCTTAATCATCGTCAATCCTTATTATACAGAGATAATAACAAATGTACAATAACAACATTTGTCGTTCTGAGAACCTCGAAATTATTTCATTCTGGATTTCTTGTATGGAATATGGAAACTCTCATCCATCCTTGGTATAATTATAGAAAAAACCAAGGTTAAAAAATGTCCCACGTTATCCAAACAAATAAATTAGACGATCTCTGTGAAAAAGTCATACACAGAGACGATGAAAGAATTGTGTTTACCCATAAAGGCCAAAAGTTTGCCCTCCTGACCAACGAAGAATTCGAATTTTTACAAACCCTGGAGGATCGATACGACAACGAACAAGCAGACGCGGCGATCAAAGAAATGGAAGAAAAGGGAGAAAAACCTATACCGTATGAACAAATTCGAAAAGAACTCGGTTTGGAATAGATGAATAGGGAAAAGAAGCGAGATTTATCGTGACTGAATATGATCAAGTACAAGTACAATATTATTGAGATTCGGTTGCATTCCTGAGCGCAAAAGCACAGGTTCCATCCCTTCTTCCATGACATACAGTGAATAACTTTTTCCTATTTCCAATTGTGAGATGCGGAATTTGCCTTCGTTATTGGTATAATCCAGTCTGGCTTTTCCCAAATCGGTATCCGTTTGCACTCGTGCATGCACAACAGGATTGCGATAGGAGTCTAGTACTACTCCTTCCAAATAACCACTCTCTTTCAGGGTAATCTCCAGTTTGATTTCTTCCTCGCCGCTTTGTTGATTCTGAAAGATTTCTTCGGCTTGTGATCGGCTGATGATGATCCTCTCATCAAGATACTCTGTAATCGATTGGGAATAGCCGCCATTCGGGCAATAGGCATGTTTAACCTCGAGTACAAAGTGTCCGATTTCGACTCCGGAAATCGAAAACTCACCGTTTGGTTGATAACTTCCCAATACACCACCTGAATTTTCAAGATATCCCACTGATACTTTTGCATCGGCGGGAATACGTCCGTCTACTCCACGGATTAAGCCTTCCACTGTAATTAAGTTATTGTTATCAGCAACGATTTGTATGTTGCTCACATCCTCGCCCAATTTAAATTGGATATCCACAGTCCCACAAACCACAACATGAGGTTATTTCTTCTATTAACCGAATTCATTCCTACCCCCCTCATGAAGAAGATATGCCAGATCCGAACACCAGCAGTTTTTGACAATCATCTTTCATTACCGAAGTGAAGGCTTATATCAGTAAATATATAACAAACAGGGACTGGTTGTAAATATACTTCTTAAATAGAGCAGAATTAGGTATATCCAAGGGCAATACGAGTAGAGAGACGCAAAATGACCAAACGAAATAACCTGAAAAAGATAAGTTTGCAAGTATTGAGGGCAGCAAATCACTATTTGACAAATTAAAGTTTTCACGTAGCATTATAAGTGAAAATATCATTTCACAAAAATGGAGTGAACCAAAGTGAAAACCGCTCAAGAAATTATTCTGGAGATCCAAGTACTCCCACCTGAAGAGAGACAGATTGTCGTTGAATATGTGGAATCCACGAAAGATGAAGCATTTAAAATCACTAACTATCCACCTGAAGTCTTAGAAGAAATTGATCGTTGTGCTGAAGAAGCCAAGAGGGGAGAAAATGTTGTCGGACCTTTCAGAGATGAAGAAGCCAATGAATATTTGCGAAGATCCCTCATTGTATAAACCACGTTTTGCAGGGTAAGATAAATCAAAAAAACGAGCGATAGCAGCTGGTGGAGATTTGCGATTGGTATTCGAAGAAGAAAATAATTATCAACTGAAATAATATCAGGAATATAAGGATAAGGATAAGGATAAGGATTTCAAAAATCATGAACACCGTCAAACCCAATATAGTCTATCAATTTCGTATTGAACTGCTTGAAATCGAACCGCCTATTTGGCGAAGGATACAAGTCCCATCGAGATACAACTTTTGGGATTTACATGTCGCCATACAAGATTCCATGGGGTGGCTTGACTATCATCTCCATGCCTTTCATGTCCGAATGCCTCACAAGAAAAAAATGGTGGATATAGGCATTCCCGATGATGAACTCGATGAAGAAGAAATCAAACCAGGATGGGAAATTCCTATCGCGCATTATTTTTCTGAAATCGGGGACGAAGCATTGTATGAATATGATTTCGGAGATAGTTGGATTCACCATATCCTATTTGAAGGAGTTCTTCTTCGCGAAAAAGGCGGGAAATATCCGAAATGTATCGCAGGAGAACGCGCTTGCCCGCCGGAAGATTGCGGCAGCGTGCCTGGCTATTATGAACTTCTTGAGATAATCAAAAATCCCGATCATCCCGAATATGAAGACATGAACGAATGGCTCAAAGGTCATGCGAAGAACTATTATCCGTATGATCCGGACAAGTTCGATCCTTCAGCTGTCTACTTCTGGAATCCCAAAAAACGCTGGGATATGGCGTTTTCCAGACACACCTAAAAAAGAGTTTAAAAAATTAAAATCAATATCATTCGCCAGTCAAAAAATCTTATGCAGCCAATAAGCCAACGATGTAATCACTTCATCGTTTCTCCGCCACCATTCACGTTCAGGGCCGATTAGTAGATCAATCCAGTTTGCTTTCAATATTAAAATAACGGTTACAACAAGCAGGGAAAGATTTTGAAATTGATGTACATTTTTCAGGCCTCGTTTTTCACCCAAAACACCGGCAGCATACCACCAACTGGCTGTGCAGCATAAAAAGAAAGCCGACCACATAAGAGAAAAATTGCGTGAGAAAAAGACCGCCTGATTCGACATTAAAAGAAAGAAACCGGCGCAGGCGGCGAAAGGCGGTACCAGTACCCACTGTGTTTCCTTATATTTCGGATAGCGAAAGAAACCGCTCCAAATCAAATAACCAATAGAGCCAGCAGTAAGAATCAGACCCAACCAGCCGTATTGATCTGCAATACACCTTAAATTCACAAAAGCCATCTCAAGACCCGGTTCGAACGTATTCCAATCTTTGTGACCGACTTTGAAGTACCAGATTTGATGCAGAACGTTATGAATAAACCGGCTCAGTTCCCCAAACCAATAAGGAGTTAGCAGGGTAAATCCTATCAACATCCCCAAGAGGATGACGGCAAAACCAGCCAGCATTTTTTCGGGTAAAAACTTTTTCCCGGTTGATAAATAAGGCAGGGTGTAAACTCCAAACAACATGGGGATGAGCAAAAACGTCCCGGCATTATATTTACACGCCACCGCCAAACCTACGATAAAGGACAAAGCAGCCAGGCGGAGAAACCAAAAACGTAACTTTTCCGGTGGCTTCCGGCACGCATAAAAAGCCGGCAAAGCCACTGTCAGCAAGCAGAATGTACCGGTGGTGTTGTTCACGGAAACATAAACAGAGTCACGAATATTTGCGGATGAGAAAGCCAGGAAAAAGGCTGCGGCCAGCGCAGGAGCCAACAGATCAAGCCGCTTGCCTATATAATACAAGATGATTATTTGAAGCGGTATCAGCATGACAATGATCAGCCGCACTCGGTAAAGAAACAGATCCCACCACTTGGAGCCTGTACCTTCATAGAGGGAATTCAACATGGGATTAGGCACTTCGGTGCGGATTAGATCCAAAGGTGACGCTCCTTCCACACCGGGACGGCCTCCTACCTCACGGCTCATAAACGCCAAGGCCAGAATATTGGCTGGGATACAAAGATACATGGTTCCAGTCGGATGATAAAAGAAATGAGGATTCAGATCGCCTGTGTTGATAATCTGCAACGCCCGGCCAATGGTATGCACTTCATCGATATGGCCGTCCGTTAAATAAGGATACCGAAGGACAAAGGCCATGAAGACGGCAATAGCAAATAATAAAGGCCATCGCCAATCAAATAGAACATTCTTAAGCGTGTTTTTTATCGATTCAGAATTAATTTTCCCCATTTCAAATAAACCTACAAATAAAAGTCTTGATATGCTCTTTCAACCATCAAAAAAACAGGATGATTTCATTATTGAAAACAGCATGTAAAGTCTGTCTATTTTATTGACAATTTATTTATTTTGAACTGCGAGGAAAGCATGAAATCACCTTTATACATTTGGCAACTCTGATTTTACCTTTTATGGCTCTATCGTGATAATCGCCCTGCGATAGCTGTATAGCGGTGGAATACCGTTATCCTTCAATTGCAGGATAATATGAATGGTTTCTTTCTCTTTGACTTTTGGCGCTGTAAAACTTATCTTGGTTGAATTGTGTGATGATAGATTAACATTCCCAGTATACGTTCCCGCTTCAGGATAGTGAAACCATGCAATGTCAAATTGGTTCCCATCCGCATCTTTGGAACCTTCCGAAGTCAATTCCACTTTGTCACCGGGATGCACCACTATTTCGACGATTTCCTTTCCTGACTGATGGTTTAATATGGTAATAGGATTATGGTTCGCCTCTTCATATTGATCCGCCACACACCAATCCATCCGCGCGGCGAAGTCATACTGAAAAGCCTCACGCCAGCGCCAGATTGTTGCTTGCGCCGTTGTGTGAATAGAGCCGTCCTGGGCTTCTACCGTATCCCGGCTGTTGGTGTAAATCAGCCGGGTTTCGGCATAAGATTGATAGAGTGTATAACGCCCTCCCCAACCACCATAAGCCGGATCGATATGGCTGCCAAGACCGTTATTGATTAAATTCAAAAACGAAGGAGTATCCCCTTCCATGATATATTCCAACTTAGGGTAAAGCATTCCAAGTGGACCGTGGTTTTCAATAATATTTTCGGTTAGCCAGGGATTATCAACCAAATCGAAATGATGATAAGAGCCGTTTTTATAATGCCGGTCACCGGATATCCCTGTCCATGTCGCTTTATAATATTCCCGCCAATCGACAGAGCTGGGTGTAACAATGTAGAAAAGATCGGGAAAAGTAATTCGCATCCAGCGGCCTGAATCATCTTGATCGGAAATCGTATACACCCGCAATTTCGACACGAAGCGCTTCAACTCTTCTTCCGAACGTGTATATTTAACGTCCCAGAGTGCCTGCGCGAGAGTATTCGCGCCCCCCCAAGCGGTTATCCAAACCGGCCGCTCATCGGGTTTATCAACCACATCGATAATGTGCTGCGAACCTTCAGTACTTTTGTTATAACCTACGCCTTCCATGCCGAATTCCGTTTGACCAGTTTTCGCAACGCTGTTAAGATGCTTCACGCTCGGATAACCGGAAGAGTGCTTAAGAAGATTGTCTCTGACTTTCCCGAAAGCATCGATCTGGCGCTTGATCAAGTCAACACGGGTTTCATTTCGAAGCCATACCGATGTGGTAGCGATAAGACCTTCCACATCGTATTCATTGGAGTAGACAAGAAAACGCACCATGGATTCTTCATCATCAGGTTCATTGGAAATATCGGTCAGCACAATGACGCGAGGCTTTTCAGCTGCATGGGTGACTTCACAAATAATTTGTGCGTATAAGAAGAAAACAACGGGTATCATCAATAATTTGAACATACAAAATTCCCCCTTTCTTGGACAAAAATAGAATCACACCGCGAAACAAACAATTAATTATCATAAAATCTTGTGAGTGTCTATTTGCCTGTCACACTCAAATCATTATTACCTGGTTGATTTTATCGATTAGAAGTAATTAAAATGTTTTCTAGAAGTAAATGTAACGCCGCAGTCTTAGCGGCCGAGATGGAGTGAAACTATGAATGTTAAACAGAACCGGCGGGAATTTATAAAGAAATGCGCCATTGGAAGCGCTGGTTTAATTCTATTATCCAATGCTCGATCAGCAAAAGGTTCAGCAGCCAACGATAAAGTCAACACTGCGCTTGTTGGAGTTAGTGGACGTGGTGAATGGTTTGTTCGGGTTATGCCCAGAATGTCTAATGTAGTGGCGATGTGTGATGTCAATGAAAAGAAAGCCGCACAATCATTTGAACGCGTCCCCAAAGCTAAAAAATTCCAGGACTTTCGTGTGATGCTGAAGAAAATGGATAAGGACATCGATGCTGTGGTTATCGCCGTACCGGATCATAACCATGCAGTGATTTCTTCGACAGCGATGAAAGCGGGAAAACATGTTTATTGTGAAAAACCACTGACCCATCATGTTCACG
>CAZXSQ010000070.1:0-8753 GCA_964643335.1 uncultured bacterium | reverse complement strand
AATTCGAGAAACAGCAAGGCAATGCGGTGTCGCCACCCAAATGGGAAACCAAGGCACAGCCAGTGAAGCGTTTCGCCGCTCCGTTGAACTGATACAAAGCGGAGCGATAGGCGATGTGGAGGAAGTACACGCCTGGAATACAGGGGGAGGTGTGGGTAAACGGCCCTTACCGTCAGGAATTCATCCAGTTCCCGATTATCTGGATTGGGATATATGGCTGGGGCCAGCGCAGGAACGTCCCTTTCATCCGGAGTGGCTTAAATGGCATGCCTGGCGTGACTTCGCGACCGGTCAACTGGGGAACTGGGCTTCCCATACGTTGAATGTTGTGTTCAAGGGATTGAAAATCGATTCTCTATGGAAAAAGAATAAGGCTTCTGGATCGAATAGTACACCTTCACCATTGATCAAACTGTTGGCAGAGGTTTCCGGCATACACCGATTGACGTTTCCACATTGGGAAATAATCCATTATAAAATCCCTGCAAGACAAGGATTACCTCCGGTTACACTTCATTGGTATAACGGCAGAGGCCAGGCTCCCGGACCACGTGAAAATATTGAAAATCTGATGGGAAGGAAACTGGATTGGGGCGATGCCGGTGAAAAAAAATGGAAAGACCATGCTGGATGCCTGCTCATAGGAAAAAAAGGTATGCTCCATTCCAACGGACACAATACGGAATTTACATTGCTGCCGGAAGAGAAATACAAGGATTTTGAAGGACCTGAACAAAGTCTACCACGCTCACCCGGACATGAAAAAGAATGGCTATTGGCATGTCAGGGAGAAGGAACACCCATGTCCAACTTCGATTACTCTGGACCGTTGGCAGAATTCGTATTACTTGGAAATGTGGCTACTCTATTCACGGGAGAAATTATTTTTGATCCTGTCTCCATGAAAATTACGAATCACTCGCAGGCTGACCAGGCGCTCCGCCGTGAATACCGGCAAGGTTGGTCTTTATAACGTATGAAGTTAAATCAATTCAAATGGAGAAAATAAAATGCGTATAAAACAACTTGACTCCACGGTATTATTTTCAAGTATTTTTCTATTGATGCCCTTATTGGCAACCGCTCAATTGACCGAACAACAAAAAGAGCGTATTCAAAAAGCCGCACCAAAAACAGCACAATGTAAGCCTGAAGAAACACGGCTTTTATTGATATGGAATACTCCTTTCATGGATGAATCGCCCCATAAAGGCTACAGCATCCCTCAAAGCGAATATGCCATGCAACTCCTGGGGGAGAAAACCGGTGCATTCAAATCAGTGGTCAGTGATGACCAGACCATGTTTTTACCAAAAAATCTGAAAAAATTCGACGCCATTCTGTTTAACAACGCCAACGGCAAATGGATCAGACCTACTGACGAAACTATGAAAAAAATGAAAGAATATGGTGAAGACAAAGACGCTGTAGAAAAGTTTCTGCGAAAAAGTTTGCTTGATTATGTCTCGAATGGCGGCGGTATTGTGGCTTTTCACCATGCCATCGGAGGAAATACACACTGGCCGGAATTCCAGGAATTGATTGGCGCTGGTTATTGGGGGCATCCATGGAACGAAGAAGTTGGCGTCAAATTAGAAGAACCGGATCACCCATTGTTGAAAACATTCGATGGCAAGGATTTTCGCATTGCTGAAGAAATCTTCCAGTTCCGTGAACCCTATTCGCGAGATAAAGTACGTGTGCTTCTATCACTGGATACAGAAAAAACAAATATGGAAGTTCAATGGATTCATCGAAAAGATAACGATTTCGCACTGGCATGGGTTAAGCGATATGGTGAAGGGCGCGTGTTTTATTCCGCCTTCGGACACCGTACAGAAATATGGTGGAATCCGAATATTCTACGCTTTTATCTGGCCGGTATCCAGTTTGCTATGGGTGATTTAGAAGCACCGATAGAACCAAGAAGTAATTGAATCCATCAGTTATTATTCAGAAACAAAGACAAAGGATATACATACATGATTCTCCAACCTTCAAAAATACAACGGCTAGATGAAGATCGTTTAATGATTGAGTGGGATGATGGAGTGAAACAAGAAATCCTTAATAAAGAACTGCGGGCAAATTGCCCATGTGCCTTTTGCAAAGGTGAAGATCCACCTATCCCACTGGGGCCAAAATCGTCAGAACCACAGAGAAATATCAATAATGATAGTGGAAACATTCAAATCGTTTCCATGCGGCCTGTTGGCAACTATGCGTATGAAATTGTGTTCAGTGATGGGCACGATACTGGCATTTACACCTTCGATCATCTTCGTAAGTTGGGAAAAGAAATTGCACAGTAGTTCTAATTTTACTTCAAGAGATTTATGTAAACACTCTCAATGTTCTCAATCAGATCATCAAAATGAAAATACTCCTTCACTCTCTGTCGGGCGCCTTCTGACAATTTCTGCAGTAGAAGCCTGTCATTCAAAAGCCGGTTAATTGCACCGGCAAGGGCATTCGCATCACCTGGAGGTACAACAAGACCGGTTTCTTCATGCTGATTTACCCACCTTACCCCTGTTGGAAGATCAGTGGAAATCACCGGGCAGCCCTGCGCCATGGCTTCCAACAACACATAGCCGAAGGCTTCATTTTGAGAGATGGAAGGCAGAATTAATAAATCCGCAGCACAATAAAGTGCCTGTTTCTCTGACTCGCTAACTTGCCCCACAAAATAGATTTTCGAGCTGGCAGGTGAACGAGCTGCCTTATGTTCGAGTTGTTGACGATCTGGCCCATCCCCAGCGATAATAAGGGGAGCATCGATGGAACTCATCGCATCGATAAGATAGTTCAATCCTTTATACCCCACTAATCTGCCGACAAAAAGCAACAATCGGTTTCCAAAACGTTTTTTGATTTGACTACATAATGTAGGGGCAATCCTTTGTGATTGCGCTATGTTGGGCGGAATGGCTAATGGGATTACGGTGCATTTATTGCGAAAATGTTTAAGGGCTGAAGAATTCTTCATAAATTCATAGGAAGTAGGAAGAATGCGGGAGCAGCGTGAAATAAAATTGCGTTCCAATGGAGAGAGAAACCGCATCAAACTGCGCTGACGAACAATGTCGCTATGCCAGGTGCAAACAACTGGTACCGATTTATCAATCTTTCTTACAGCAAGCCACGCTAAAGGAAACGGTACATGTACATGCAGTAAATCCATCGGCAGTGAATTCAAACGGCGGAAAAATTTTGAAGGGATCGGTTGGGACAATAGAGTTCCCCAGCGAGGTACTCGGATTATGTCAACACCGTGAATCTTTTCACGTGTCTCGAAACGTGCATCGTTGCATACCAGAACCGTGATTTTCCAGCCCCGTCCGGCAAGGGCTTCGCTGATATCCCGAACATAACGTTCGATCCCGCCAATCCAAGGAGGATAGGCTTTGTTCAGCATAACGATATGTGAATTTTTATTTATTCTGGACATGGTGTTGTATACTAAAGGGGAAGAGTTTAAACTTCAATACTGGTACACATTCAATTTAAAAGTAAAATATTCATAGTTCATAATCGGAGGCTTCTTTATTTATGTCCCTGCCGAAAACTTTTGGTGAATTGAAAGCATCAGGCTATCAATCCCATCCAGTAAAAATGGAAATGCGGGATAATCTTATAGAGCGGCTCAAAAATGGGAGTGAACTATTTCCAGGTATTATTGGATATGAGAACTCCGTCATCCCCCAGATTATTCATGGCATCTTATCCAAACATGACTTGATATTTCTGGGATTGCGGGGGCAGGCGAAAACAAAATTAATTCGTTTATTGCCGAATTTGCTGGATGAATATTTGCCCATTGTGTCCGGAAGTGAGATCAACGACGATCCATTCCAACCGATATCCAAATACGCACGAACACTTCTTGCGGAACGCGGCGATGATACCCCCATTGATTGGGTTCATCGGGAACAGCGTTACACAGAAAAACTTGCCACGCCGGATGTAACCATTGCTGACCTTATCGGTGATATCGATCCTATCAAAGCCGCCAAAAAGCGCCTTGATCTCGCCGATGAAGAAGCGCTGCACTTTGGGCTGGTTCCCCGTGCGAATCGCGGCTTATTCGCTATCAACGAAATCCCTGATTTGTCCCCGAAAATACAGGTGGGGTTGTTTAATATTATGCAGGAGCGGGATGTACAAATCCGCGGATATTCCCTCCGGCTTCCTTTGGATGTGTGCCTGGTCTTCAGCGCCAATCCTCAGGATTACACAAACCGAGGCCGTATCGTTACCCCTCTGAAGGATCGCATCGGCTCAGAAATTCGCACCCATTATCCGATGACACGTGAGGAAGGCATGCAAATTACAGATCAAGAAACGGATATCATCAACCGGAACGGCGAAGTGATCATTATCCCCAAATTCATCAAACAAATCGTCGAAGAAATTGCCCGCGCAGCACGGGAAAGCAAGGATGTGGAACAAGCCTCTGGCGTCAGTGCCCGTTTCTCAATTACCTGCATGGAACTCTTGATAAGCAGTGCTGAAAGACGCTCACTGATAAACAACGAAAACATCATTTGTCCCCGAGCCAGCGATTTGCTCTATATTCTCCCCGCCATGACCGGAAAGATGGAATTGAGTTATTCAGGCGAAGAGCGGGGTGGAGAGGCGGTTTCCAGACGTTTGATCAAGCAGGCGGTGCGTGTAGTCTTTAATGAATATTTCGGACATGACAATTGTCAATCCACCATTGATTGGTTCCAGGAAGAAAATGAAACACTTCCTTTAACAGATTCCTTGTCTGCGCAAGAAATAATCTCGCGAGCCAAAAAAGTTCGTGGACTACTTGGACGTGTTCGTGCCTACTTGAAAAGTGAACAGATCGATCATCCGGAAGTTCTCGCTTCTGCTATTGAATTTATGCTGGAAGGCCTCTATGTTCACAAGAAATTGAGTAAAACCGAAATGCAAGGCCATGTGGCTTATGGGTAATAACGATTATGCGTAGTTTTCAATATTCTCAATTCATGGGTGACGACGAGGATGATATTCTCGCAGACGCCGAAACCTTACTGGATATGTTGAAGAATTACCTCTTTCTTACTGATGGGGATATCCAGAGCGCTTTGGACTATATCAAAGATTCCGGCGCATTGGGAGAGGGAGAAGACGCCGATCAACTGGCCGATCAGATACTGAACTTGTTGGAAAAAGCCGGTTATATCGACGGTGAAGGCAAGTTCAAGCAGTTATCAGACAAAGGTCTGCGCATGTTGAGCGAAAAGACATTGGAGGAACTGCTTTCGTCTATTCAAAAAAGCCGGTCTGGTCATCATGAAACCGTACTGAAAGGAACCGGCGACACATTCTCCCATGAAACCCGCTCGTGGGAATTCGGCGATCATCTTGATCTTTGCATTTCCCAAACATTTCAAAATGCTTTTATTCGTAATGGAATTCAATTTCCTCTGAACCTGGAACCTGAGGATCTGGAAATTATTGAGAATGAACATCAAAGCCAATGTGCCACCGTGCTCATGCTGGATATCAGCCACAGCATGATTTTGTACGGAGAGGACAGATTCACACCTGCGAAAAAAGTTGCACTGGCCCTGACCCATCTGATTCGAACCAAATATCCTCAAGATTCTATCGATTTGCTGCTTTTCTACGATGAGGCTAAAGAAATATCTCATCAAAAACTTCTTTCCTGCCAGGTCGGACCTTTTTATACCAATACGAAAGCTGGACTGGCGCTGGCGCAGAGAATCCTCTCTCGTTACACCTGTGAAAACAAGCAGATCATCATGATTACAGATGGAAAGCCCTCGGCAATTCATCATAAAGGGAAAATCGTACGGCATTCATGGTGGGATCCCTGGATCATACATGAAACATTGCGCGAAGCTGAGAAATGCCGGCAAAAAGGGATTTGTATCAACACGTTTATGTTGGCAAGGGATTCGCTTTTAATGGAATTCGTACAAAAACAAACTCAAATTACAAAAGGAAAAGCTTATTTCACATCTCCACAGACTTTAGGCCAATATCTTCTTGTCGATTACATGAATCAACGCCGAAAACGTCAGTTTTAAAGATAATGGATACAAATAACATTTACCAGTCAAAACTTTGAATAATAATCACTCCTCTTTTCTCAGCCTCTTGCAGGATAGCTTTTGTTGCAAAGTGAGTGACGATAATGCGCACAATTTCTTTATCACCGTATTCAGATTTTACCGCCTTCACTTTGTCATCCAATTCATCAAATATACTGACACGGTCCTTATACCGCCTGTCATCCAGGCGCATTTTGGCCTCGCCGATAATGAGCAATTCATCTCCGTTTTTGGTAGCCCGGCCAAATACATTGATTTCTTTATTTTGAATTTCTGTGCGTATAAATCGTTCTTTTATTTCAATGCCATACTTTTCTTTCAACACTTTGGGCATCATTCGATAAGCTTCATTTTCCAATGCATAACCGACGCTATGAGACAAACCTCCGAGTTCACCGCGCGTCTCTTTAAGACTCATTGTTAAATCGCGCATTGCGATTTCTGTCTGTTTCTGAGCCTCAGCCAACTCTGACATTTTAACAGACAACTGATCCACCCGGGTTTCAGTTCGCTTTTGAGCCTCAGCCAATTCTGCCATCTTAACAGACAACTGATCCACCCGGGTTTCTGTCCGCTTTTGAGCCTCAGCCAATTCTGCCATCTTAACAGACAACTGATCCATCCGGGTTTCTGTCCGCTTTTGAGCCTCAGCCAATTCTGCCATCTTAACAGACAACTGATCCATCCGGGTTTCTGTCCGTTTTTGCGCTTCCGCCAATTCTGATACTTTAATTTCTGTCCGTTGTTGGGCTTCAGCCAACTCCCCCATAATAGCCTTTAATTCATTGAAATCACCCACAGAAACTAAGTTGTGATAGGCATGATAAACCACATCGGCCAATATTGAGGCCTGTTTGTCCTCAAAACCTTCCAGCAATTTTTGCCTCATACTTTCAATAGTGTGGGATGAAGATTCCATGAGTGTACTCGCTTTGCCAAGGCTTTCTTTTGTCGAGTAAATTATAATTGGTCTGTTAAGTATTATAATGTTACTGAACAGGGATATAGTTTTAAATACATTGTATATCAAAAAATGAAGAAAGACTATACCATTTTACTGGGGTGGGTAGGGGACATTGTATTATTTTTTAACGAAGCAGACAATTTTTTCAGTGCGTCAATTGGTTCATCAATTCCTCAACGGAGGTAACAGGTTGTTTACAAGTAAAGTTTTCACAGACATAAGCTGCTACAGAACCATCCAATGTTTTTTTGCCTGCAACTACTGGCGCAATGGATGATAAGTTATCAACTTTGCCTTCTGGCGCATATAAAACAACTTTATTCGGAATAAAATCACTGAAAATTGCGTTTTGAAAAGGCTGCAAACTTTCACTGTCTTTTCCAGCCAATACTATTTCTTTCGGTTGATCTAGAAGAAAATCGAGAGCGGATAGCATTTGTCCGTAAGCGCTGGGAAATTTCTGAATTGAAGCGTTGAAGAGTTTCAAACTCTGTTCGGCTTTCAACCGGTAACCCTGATTACCTGTCATTTCTGCCAGACGGAGCATTACCTCGATAGCAACCGAATTTCCTGATGGAATAGCGTTATCCATTGGATCCTTTGTACGAGCGATTAATGTTTCATGATTTTTTCCTGTAAAGAAGAAACCGCCTTTCTCTTCATCCCAGAATTGTTCAATCATTACATCGGTCAGGCGCAATGCTTCTTCCAACCCACGGACATGCTGAGAGGCTTCATAGGTATCCAGCAATCCATTGATAAAGAATGCATAATCACTAAGAAAACCATTAGTATGTTTACGGCCTTCTTTGTAAGTATGAAGCAAAAGACCATCCTGACTTAAGTTTTGCAGGATAAAATCACAGGCTTTTTCCGCTGTTTCAATGTATTCATTTTCTTGGAGTGTGTTTCCTGCTTTGGCCATGGCTGAAATCATGAGTCCATTCCAATCGGCTAAAATCTTTTCATCACGTGCAGGTTTAATACGTCCTTCTCTAGCGCCAAATAGTTTGCAATTGGCCTCTTTGATAATCTGAATCAGTTCGTCTGTTGTAATATTGAATAACCTGGCAACGGTTTCCTCATTCTCCGGAACATGCAAAACACTAAGTCCATGTTCAAAATTACCGCTTTCATCCACACCGTAATAACGGCAAATGATTTTGTCCCTTTCTTCTCCAAGGACTTCCTCGATTTGCTTCGGTGTCCAGGTGAAGAAAATTCCCTCTCCTTCAATCGTGTCCGCATCTTGAGTGGAATAAAATCCACCCTCAGGCGAAGTCATTTCTCTGAGAACATAGGCAAGAATATCTTTTTCTGTTTTGAGATAAAACGGTTTCTTTGTTAATTGATACGCTTCGAGATAGGTCTTTGCCAGCAAGGCATTATCGTACAGCATTTTTTCAAAATGAGGGATTAACCAGCGGGCATCGGTTGAATACCGGTGAAATCCCCCGCCGATTTGATCGTACATCCCACCTTTGGCCATCTTTTCGAGAGTAAATTCAGCCATACCCAGCGCTTCGGTTTCACCGGTATTCTTGTAATATCTCAGCAAAAGCGATAAGTCCATACTATGCGGGAATTTAGGAGCTCCGCCAAATCCTCCATTTTGGGGATCATAGCGGCGTTTCATTTCTTGAAACGCATTTTTGATCGGATCATAAGTCAAATCACTCGGATCGACATAAAGCGTGGCC
>CAZXSQ010000069.1:0-18212 GCA_964643335.1 uncultured bacterium | reverse complement strand
ATTTGCAAACAAACCGAACCAAACTTGATTCAATCGGCATGGGATCTTATAACTCCGATTCCCATCATGTGCAAAGAATCCCAACAGAAGACGGGGCGGTCATTAATGAAGGAGATATGCAGGTTCCAGTCGAACCCTATGAAATTTCTTATGGTGCTATTCTTCCCCAACAGGATGAATGTGAAAATTTGATTGTACCTGTTTGTGTTTCATCTTCTCATGTTGCGTTTTCTTCCATGCGTATGGAGCCTCAATATATGATCATGGGACATTCAGCGGGTGTTGCAGCGGCACACGCCATTCTCGAAAACGTTCCGGTCCAGGAAATAGACATGGAACAATTTCAGCTGGTTTTAAGGGATCAAGGTCAGTTGCTAACTCTGGAGGATGCCGGTTTCATTGATTTGAATCCGGATCGTTTACCTGGCATTGTAGTCGATAATTCCGATGCGGTTCTCAAGGGCGAATGGCTGTCATCGAGCAGTGTTTCTCCTTTTGTGGGTTCTGATTACCTGCATGATGATAACCAAGGCAAAGGAGAAAAATCAGTCACGTTTGTCCCTGAATTACCCTATGCAGGAACATATGAAGTGCGCCTGGCTTACAGTTCGCATCAAAACCGGGCTACAAATGTTACCATTTTGATTCAAGCCGCGAAAGATACTTTTCATTTGGATTTAAACCAAAGAAACAATCCAGGTGAAGAAATCCCCTTTATTTCCCTGGGAAATTATTTCTTTTCTGCCAATGGAGAAGAATACCTACAGATTGATACAACCGGGACGGACGGTTATGTTATAGCCGATGCAGTTCAATGGATGCCGGAGATAGACCGGCCTTCCAAAACCCAAAAATGGAAGTTGCTTAAATAACGGCCCCACACGAAGCCGGTTAAGAAGGAGTCAAACATGTTTGGAGCTCCACCACGTAAAGCCAAAAATCACCCCAAAGCCAGATTTACCACTTTGAGAACTTTAATTGATAGAAACAAGCCCAGACCCATCGCCAAGACAATAGTGTATGGCATTGCTATTCTTCTTTTGATCGTAGTGATAACCATCTTTCTGTATTCAATTTTTAAAGTTTAAATCTACCCTTATGCATTTCTTCCATGCCCCACCAGAACAGTTCCATTCCTTAAATATAAAGTCATTTCATCAAACATTTCCCACAGCGTGTTTACAGAATTACTTAAAACGAATTATTAATTTGTGAATGATATAATAACCAGCCAATAATCAACTGTCAATCAAATTCATCAAAATTGAATTACAGAGGTTTTTATGGCTAAGGATAATTGCAAAGGAAAATGCAAAAAATGTAAAAAGAAAGACACCTGCAATGGCAAGAAAAAAAAGAAGTGATTTGCTTTCCCGCCTTTATTTGAGTATTCCCTCTACCACTTGAGTATGCTTTCTCCCACTTTCCGTCAATACTGTGAAATACGATCATCCCTTGACCTGTTTAATCTTCTTTATTATGTTTTTCTCCAGAGAACGCAGTCTTTAATTGTTAATTTATTGCGTTGATATTGGGTGGAAAAAATTTTGTCATTGCTTCACCCAATAATTAGTGTATTTGCCACTACTTGAAGGAAATAGGTCAAAATATAACAGAATGGTATCCAAACGAGCATTAATTACCGGTATAACAGGTCAGGATGGTTCCTATTTGGCGGAATACTTATGTGCGAGAGGATACGAAGTTCATGGCATTATTCGGGCCTCGAGCAGTTTCAACAAAGGACGTATAAAACACATCTTCAAAGATATTCATCAACCAGAATTGCCTCTTTACCTTCATTACGGTGAACTGTCCAACTCGGATTGGATCGCTGGTCTGCTGTATGAGGTGAATCCCGATGAAGTTTATCATCTTGGCGCTCAAAGCCATGTGCGTGTTAGTTTTGAAATGCCGATTGTCACCGGTGATGTGACCGGACTGGCAACGACGCGGATACTTGAAGCTCTGCATCGAAGCGGAATCAAGGCGAAATTTTATCAAGCTTCTTCTTCAGAGATGTTTGGTGCCGCCCCTCCACCACAAGGAGAAAAAACTCCCTTTTATCCGCGCAGCCCCTATGCCGCTGCCAAAGTTTACGCCTATTGGATTGCGGTGAATTACCGAGAGGCGTATGATATTTTTGCCTGCAATGGAATTTTATTTAATCATGAATCACCGCGGAGGGGAATATCCTTTGTCACCAGAAAAATAACAAAAGTCTTATCAAATATTATTGCTGGTCAGCATAAACATCTTTATCTGGGCAACCTGGACGCCTACCGTGATTGGGGTTTTGCACCCGAATACGTCGAGGTGATGGTCAAAATGCTGCAACAAGAAAAACCCGATGATTATGTGATTGGAACCGGTGAATCGCATACAGTCCGCGAATTCGTTGAAAAAGCAGTCGAGTGCACCGGTATCGAAATCGAGTGGAAAGGTGAAGGAACCGATGAAGTGGGTATTGTGCGTTCTATTGATCCTCAGATCGCTGAACATATTTCCATTGGCAATGAATTGATTAAAGTCGATCCATGGTATTTCCGTCCGGCTGAAGTGATGAATCTGCGTGCAGATACCACCAAGGCTAAGAAAATTTTCGATTGGTCTCCCCGTGTTACTTTTAATGAACTGGTTGAGACCATGATGGATTATGATCTTGCTAAAGTGGGTTATTCCTCCGGCAAAAAAAGTAAACAAATCCTTTGGGAAAAAGGTTTTAATTGGACTGATAACATTTTTTATGAAACGGATAATGTCTTTGAGGATTCGGTTTGAAACCCTGACATATGATGTTAAACATGAATACAGAAATACACATTGGACGTCATAGGATAACACAAGCATCTGAACCGTTCATTATTGCAGAGGCGGGTGTCAATCATAACGGTGATATCGAACTGGCCAAACAATTGGTTATTGCCGCTAAAGAATGCGGTGCGGATTGCGTGAAATTCCAAACGTTTAAAGCAGAACGGGTGGCCAGTATTTCCGCTCCCAAAGCCGTGTATCAAATGAAAACCACCAATCCTCAGGAATCACAGCTGGAGATGCTGAAGAAACTTGAGTTCACTTATGATGAATTTAAGGAAGTAGTTCAATATTGTAGGGAACAAGATATCCAATTTCTTTCAACTCCTTATTCCATCGATGATGCCGACTTGCTTCATTCGCTGGATGTGCCTGCATTTAAAATTGCCTCCGGCCAGGCTGTAGAACCCATTTTTTTGGATCATGTTGCGCGAAAGGGAAAACCGGTGATTCTCTCAACCGGGATGTGTACTTTAAGCGAAGTGGACAACGCCATAAGAATAATCCGTGACGCAGGTAATGATCAGATTATTATCTTGCAGTGCACAACCAACTATCCCACTGCTCCTGAAGACGCCAATATTCGAGCTATGGTGACCATGCGAAATGCTTTTGGATATCCTACAGGCTATTCGGATCATACACAAACATCGACAACTGCCGTAACGGCAGTTGCGTTGGGGGCGTGTGTCATCGAGCGGCATTTGACTTTAGATAAAAACATGCCGGGGCCCGATCATTCCAGTTCTTCCGATCCGGGAGAGTTTGCATGCCTTGTCAGCCAGATTCGAGAAACATCCAAAGTGTTGGGATCATACCGAAAGGAACCCACAGATGTTGAAAAGGAAAATATTCCCGGTATGAGAAGAGGAATATTCGCCGCTGTTGATATCCCCACTGGTTCGTTGTTTACATTGGAAAATCTGACGGTAAAACGTCCTTTGACAGGTCTTAGTGCAAATTATCTACCTATGATTCTCGGCCACAAAGCCGCATGCGATATAAAAGCCGAAACATCAATCACTCTCGAGGTCATCGAATGAAAAAAGGGGCTGCCGTTTATGGAGCGGGTGGTCATGCACGTGTCATTGCTTCCATCCTGCGTGCGTGCAAAATACCACTTTTAGGTTTTTTTGACGACGCTTTTTGCGGTAAGGAAGAGTACATACAAGGCTCCACAGTCATTGGCCGTTTCGAGGACATGCTCAATGCCAAATCCCAAATCGAGGCTGCTTACCTTGCAATCGGGGATAATGCGGCAAGACAAAGAGCCTTCTTTCTCCTAAAAGAAAACGGATTTTCAACTCCATCGTTGATTCATCCAACAACGTGCATTGAGGACAACGCTGCTGTCGGTGAAGGCACGGTTATCTGCTTGGGAGCCATTATTGCAACTGAAGTTCAGATCGGCACAGGATGCATCATCAACACAGGTGTATCAGTAGACCATGAATCCAAAATTAGCGATTTTGTCCACCTGGCTCCCAAAACCACAATCGCAGGACGAGTAGTAATCGGTTCGTTGACTTTTGTCGGTATCGGGGCAGCAGTTGCACAGAATTTAAAGATCGGTGAGCGAGCGATGATCGGGGCGAATTCAGTTATATTGAAAGATGTGCCGCCGGATAAAAAAGTAGTGGGTGTTTTTCATTGATATGCTGCCTGAACATGTTTTCGTATCGACAGCTTCGGCTCCTAACAATCTTCCGTTGGATGATGTTTTACGCTTGTTGGCGGCTGCAGAATTTAATAATATTGAACTAGGTGTTGTGCATAATGTCCCTACACCTCTGAATGATTACCTCGCCGAAGCGAAAAAGCGATGCGGTTTCAATTTTCTCATTCATAACTATTTTCCGCCTCCTATGGAATCTTTTGTACTCAACCTGGCTTCCAATAATCCCCAAGTCCAAGCTCAAAGCATGGATCTCGCCCGCGAAGCGATTTCTCTGTGCCACAAATTGGAAGGGAAGTTTTACAGTGTTCACGCGGGATTCTGCTTCCATGCTGTTCCATCCCAATTGGGGAAAGAATTAACCGGTTTGGAACGTTTCAGCATCCAGGAAGCAGAGGATATTTTCGTGGAGAATATCCGATTGCTTGCAGATTACGCATTGAAATATTCCGTCGGGATTCTGGTTGAAAATAATGTCTTGACTTCTTGGAATACAGTCAATGGTGAAAATAAACTGCTGTTGGGAGTGGATGCGAAGGATATGATCCGCTTAATGAAACGAATTAATCATCCTAATGTGAATATATTAATCGATCTTGGCCATTTAAAAGTCTCATCGGTTACTTTGGGATTTTCAAAAGAGGATTATATCCATCAATTGGCCGGGTGGATTAAAGCTTTTCATGTGCATGATAATGATGGATTGAATGACACACATTCACCTATAAGTAGAGACTCATGGTTTTGGGAACCGATTTGTGAAGCAGGAATCAAAGAAGCTTGTTGGATTCTTGAAGTGCAAAATCTCGAATATGAGAAATTGTTGCATCAAATGGAAATACTTAATATATGTTCAATTTAAATAAACATTGTCAATCCGCTGTGGCGGATATTGGAATGGCAATCAGGAAGAGAATGGCAATCACATAGGATTGCCCCTATGGCATCATACAATCCGTAAGGGCGTTTCGCGAAACGCCCTTACTACCTAATATGTTTTACCTGAATGGATAAACCTAAAAATGACGAACCCGTCGGATACATTTAATCAGGATGTAATGAAAGAACCTTTTCTTCCAGTGATGGAACCGGTTCTCGATGGAAATGAACTGGAATACGTGACTGATTGTATACGCTCCGGATGGATTTCATCCAAAGGGGCATATGTACAGCGGTTCGAAAAAAAGTTTTCCGAATTGCATAATAATCGATACGCCATCTCCACCTCGAACTGCACGACGGCGCTGCACCTGGCCCTGATAGCTTTAGGCATCGGTGAGGGAGATGAAGTTATCGTGCCTGATCTGACTTTTGCCGCGACGGCAAACGCTGTGATCTACACCGGTGCAAAGCCTGTACTTATCGATGTCAGTCCTGAGCATTGGTGCATGAATCCCGATCTTATCGAGAAGGCTGTCACTCCCTGCACCCGTGCTGTTATTCCGGTGCATCTTTATGGACACCCCTGTGATATGGATGAAATCATTGGCATTGCCGAGAAACACAATCTCATGATTGTGGAGGATTGCGCCGAAGCGCTCGATGCGCAATATAAAACTCAGCTAGTTGGTACGTTTGGACATATTTCCTGTTTTAGTTTTTTCTCAAACAAAATGATCACCACCGGTGAGGGAGGGATGGTGGTCACTTCCGATCCCGAATTGTGGGAGATGATGAAGATTTTACGGGATCATGGCATGAATCCAAACAAACGGTATTGGCACGATAGAGTGGGTTACAATTACCGCATGACAAACCTGCAGGCAGCAATTGGATTAGCTCAACTGGAAAGAATAGGTATTATTCTGGATGCCCGGCAAAAAATCGATTCAATGTATCGTGAAGTTCTACAAAAAATGCCCTGGCTGCATTTTCAACCGGTGATGCCTTGGGCAAAATGTGCTCTGTGGCTGTTTTCAGTCTTGATCGATGAGAAATGCCAATTAAGCAGAGATAAAATCATGGCGATCTTATCCGAAAAAAATATCGAAACACGTCCTTTGTTTTATCCACTTCATCGTCAGCCGCCGTATGCATGTCAAAAAGATTTTCCGGTATCGGATGATCTATCATCAAGAGGATTTTCACTTCCATCCTGTTCAAAATTATCAATGGCTGATATAGAGCGTATTGGAACAGTGTTGAAAAAGATATAGCTTTAAGTCTATGAATCTAAATTAATGAAAGTTATCACATGACAAGCGCCCTTAAAAATCTGGCTGTTATTCCCGCCCGAGGCGGGTCAAAACGGCTGCCAAGAAAAAATGTATTGCCGATCAACGAGAAACCATTGATTGGTTATACTATCGAGGCTGCTTTACAAAGCAATTGCTTTAATCAGATTCTGTTATCTTCGGATAATGAAGAGGTTCTTGAGATTGGATCACGTTATCAAGGTCTGGAGGTACAGCGGCGCCCGGATGAATTGGCCCATGATAAAACCAAAGTGATTGAACTGATTTGCCATATCGTTCAAGCCCCGGAGTATCAAAATCGCTTTGACACGATAACATTGCTGCTGCCGACTTGTCCATTCAGAAAAGCATCGGATATTCAAAAAGGATTTGAATTACTCGATTCAAAGGTGAATTCAGTAATCAGCATGACCACCTATGAGTTTCCACCTCAGTTTGGTGTATACAAAGATGAGAATACGGGATTAATCAAGGGAGTCTTCGATCCATGCCCGCTTATCAGTGGAAACACACGTTCTCAAGATCAGGCGGAAATTTATCATCCCAATGGCGGTTTTTTCATCAGTTGGTGGAATTCAATAGTTAGAAACCGGAGTTTTTATCAAGGAAAAGTGCGTGGATATGTAATGTCTCGTGTTACTTCGGTCGATATTGATAACCGGATCGATCTTGAATACGCTGAATTCTTGCTTCAATCGGGATATCTGGTACTCGATTGATAGGGTATTTGATTTCTGGAGAAAAACATGACATCATCACGTTATGATGAGTTGCGAAAACGGCTTATTGGACCGGTTTACCCTATTCTTCCTGCCTTCCATGAAGATTTCTCACTCGATCTCCAATCAGTCACCGGTTATGTGGAATACTTGAATTCGTTCAATGTTCGCGCCTTGATGCTGACGGCTGGAACCAGCCGGTTCAACCTTTTATCGAACGAAGAAATCAGTCAATTAAACAGAACTTTGGTCGAGGCCAACAAAGGCCAATCTGTTTCCATTATTGCCAGTCCGATGACCGGTTCAACGTCTACGGCGGTTAAGTTTGCCCGTGAAGCGGAAACCATTGGCGCCGATGTCCTGCTTATTTATTATCCTGAACGCTATTATTGCGATGATTATGTGTATGATTATTTCAAGGAAATCTCACAAAACACGACTATAGGTTTGATGATCCATGCTTATCCCATGAGACACGCACTCGATGGACAAGCCTATTATTCCGTTGATCTATGCAAGCGTTTGATCGAATTGGGCAATGTGGTTGGGATGAAGGAAGAGCATCTCGATCCTGGACATCGGTTTCAATTGGGGGCATATGTGGGGAAACAATTCAATTTATGTGTTGCCGGTGGGGGCATGAGAACATTCATGGCCAGTTTTCTTTTTCATATCCCATCCTATCTGGTCAGTGTGGGCAGTTTCAAGCCTGATATTGAAGAAAAATTTTATACAGCGATGATGAAGAAGAAATTCGAGAAGGCATTGAATATTGTTATGAATTATGAAGAGCCTTTATTCAATGCTGCAAATCATATGGGATGGCATGTAGCCATGAAAGGAGTTTTAAGCCTGTTAGGATTAATGTCTCCCCACGAACGTCCCCCTTTGCGTTCGCCGGATCAGCACCAATGGAAAGTGCTGAAAGAAGTCTTAACCGGCTTCGGATGGATATGAACAGAAAACTGTTCAATGTAAAATTGTGGTGCGGACATCCTGTCTGTACAATTCTACCGTAACTTCAAATCGGACTAAAAACATGAACACCTTCACAAAAGAAATTCACATCCGGGATAAAGTTATTGGTCAACAGTGTTCACCGTTTATCATTGCTGAGATGGCCTGTGCACATGAGGGCCGAATGGATCTGGCCAAATTGATTATCGAAGCGGCAGTTGATGCTGGAGCGGACGCAGTGCAGCTGGAAATTTTCAATCCCAGTGAAAATATTGTTTCCATAAGCGATTTATTTGATGTTATCAAACGGTTGGCTTTTACACCGGATCAATGGAAGGAATTGTTCGATTTTACACGTGAATTCGATATTGCGTTATTTACTTTTGCATACGATCTCAGTAGTCTACAATTGGCTTTGGAGTTAGGCACGGATGGGATAAAACTTAATTCATCCGATTTGTCGAATCCCGACATGATTATTCTTTGCGCTGAATCAAAACTTCCTGTAACCATGGGAACAGGATCATCCACCATGATGGAAATTACTGAAGCGCTTAAACTCTTTACGCAGCATGGAGAGGAAGAGTTGGTGCTGATGCATGGAGTTCAAAGTTTCCCTACGGATCATCACAAAGCCCATATTCGCCGTATGGAGATTCTGCAGTCTGCATTTGGATGTCTGGTAGGGTATGCGGATCATACCAATGCAGATTTACTGTTGAGTCAATCTATCGATCTGCTGGCTGTGGGGATGGGGGCATCGGTGATTGAGAAACATATTACGCATGACCGTTCACAAAAAGGAGTGGATCACGAATCTGCCTTGAATCCGGATGAATTTAAGACATTCGTTGACAATGTACGTGAAGCGTCGGCAGCGCTGGGGCCGTCTCGACTGCAAACCTTTCAGGAACATGATTGGAAATATCGCCGATTTCAAAAAAAATATATTGTCGCTTCTTGCCAAATTCCCAAAGGTACGGTACTCACGCGAGACAAGATTGTATTCCTGCGCGGCGTCAAACCCGGTATTTCCCCGATGAAGTACAAAAACCTGCTTGGAAAAAAAACCCTCACAAAAATCGAGCCATTTCAACCCATTCATTTTGATGATCTTTCCGATTGAAAGGTAAACAACACACCATTGGCCCCCCACACAGATTGGATTTTTATGTTGCAATATGAACAAAAATTATAATATGAATTCATTTTTTCGGAATGTAAATAAAATAAGATTGCACCCTTCGTGCCAATTGATAGTATGTACGCATGGTATCGATCATTTCGGGTGTAAAGCGTTCTCTGTCCCAATTTGGTTTGAAAAGATCGAATAGCAGCACAATCCGTGGAAATTCATGTTTCCTTATCCTGGAAAGCAATTTTTCTTGATCCCATTGCCCCTGCAATGCGAGCTGAGTACAGATGAACGTTTGGTAAACGGGGGGATGCCCTGCCATGAGCGGGATACCCGCGCGGTCTGATAAAACCGGCCCTTCGACCCGGCGTAATTTATTCATCACGTTGCGGGCATAGAGTTCATCTTCCCGTGTCGGCGTTGGAGACCAGTCGTATCGAGTATGAGGCCAATGAATCGTTGCGCCCAATTGCAATAGATTCGCCGCTAAAAATAATATTAAAGCAGACAGCACCAAACTCGTTTGTCCTATTATATGCTTCTTTGATAATTCTATTAAACGTGAATAAAGTAAACCGGCCCCGACTGCCGTGGCACATACCAGTGATAAGAGATAATTCGGCGCTGAGCCGATTTTTCCGCAGAGTGCGGCTTCGAACAGTGAAAATAGTACATACCAGAACAAGACGCTTGGAATACTATTCGCATGATAGGATTGAATGCCGGTTTTTCTATAGTAGCTCCTCTCTAAAATCAATAACACCAACGGGATACAGCCCCATACCGTATAGAATACCATCCAATGATACAGGTTGGCCCATAAATGAATAAATCCATAGGTATTGGCGTTATACAATACAAGATGTTTGAATGCTTCGCCGGATGTAATCGCCGAAAGTATAAGCAGCACTAAAATTCCGGAACCGGTCAGCGTGATAAAAAAATGTAGAGCAGTCTTTTTTTGTTTGGAATACAGAAGAAAACAAAAGACGGCGGCTGGTGCGGCCAAAAGAGTCTGCCGGGTTAACAGCGCAATCAGAAAATAAGGAAACGCAGCTTTCCATGATCTTTTTTTCTCGAATAGAATCAAACCTGCGATTGAAAACAAAAGACCGGTGGTGTCCACACGTGCCAAAGCGCCCCAGTCATAAACATGATAGAAAGACAGGAAAATCAAGCCGGTCAACAGTCCTGCCTGGCGCGAATATGTTCGGCTATAAGTCCAATAACCTAGTAATAACGCAGTTCCGCAGGTTGCCAAAAGGGATAACAGGCGAGGCCAATGAAAATTGGGGTCAGTAAAGTAAAATCCGGTGGCCAGCAGTAAAGGATAAACAGGTGGATAATTATCGACGAGGAAAGGCGGGTTTTCCAGCGGAGGATATAAAAATTCACCTTGCGAAAGTCTTTCGCCTTGATACACCAGAAAACCTTCGCTGTTATCCACGTCGAAAGGATACAGAACCAGAATGACGCCGTGATATAGAAATATCAGGGCATATAGAAGACACCCCAAAAACACAAGGCCCGACAAAATGCGAATTGATTTAACTGACGTGTGTTTTTCTGTCACTTTTTGGCTGCTGCCCATCGAATTTGTAGAAGCGTTTTGATCCATCTTAAAATGATGCCAATCGTTATTTTTGAAGTACCCTTTTTTCTTTCCACAAATCGAATCGGTACTTCGACAATTTTTGCATTTATGCGCTTCAAATAATATAGTGTCTCTTCCACAACAGAGGGGCCGGGTGAAATCATCCTGTCAAACGGCAGTTTCGCTAATGTTTCACGCCGGTAAATGCGGTATCCGGACGTGGGATCGGTGTAATTTAAACCGAGGATTAAAATGCTGAGCCATCTTGCCACAGCACTGTTCAACTGACGAAATAAACCAAAATTTTCAACTTCTCCTCCGTGCATATAGCGCGAACCGATCACCAAATCGGCATTTTCGGCTGCTTCAAGCAGCCGTGGAATTTCCTCCGGTTCGTGGGATAAATCGGCGTCCATTTCCACCACATACTCGCAATCGGTTTTTGAAGCCTCGGACAAGCCGAGTATACCGGCGATGCCTCTTCCTCTTGGCCCTTCACGATGAATGATTCGTATTTTGTCCGGATAGTTGCTCTTCAGCTGTTCGGCGATTTCTCCGGTTCCATCGGGTGAAGAATCATCCACAATAAGTATTGAAAGATCAAGATTCATCGCCATGAGCCGTTCAATCATGGTTGGAAGATTGTCCCGTTCATTGTATGTTGGAAGAAATACGATTATTTTTTTCTTCATCCTTGTTCGGTCAACTCCATTTTGCTTCTATAATCAATGGTTAGGGTGCGAACAATCCTGTAAACGTTCCTTATTTGGAAATTGTTTCGTTCTTTATCTATGTAACACTGAATTGCAGTATTTGCATAGAGATCATAGGCTTAATAGAGGCTATATATCTTAAAAGAAGTGTTATCCTATTTTTAAAATAAGTACATTGAAGGAATTATTTATGCAAAAACATAATAAATACACTCCAATATTGATTTTATTATTGGTTTTAGTTACGTGTTCACAGTCACCAGATCTTCCTGTGATTGCTGTTATTGATGATCATCCCATATACATTGACGAATTGGAACTGCTGGGCCGTTTAGCCGCTTCGAAAGCGGGATTGAAATTCGACAGTGAAGAAGGCCAAGATCATTATCATAAAATAGCGCCTAACTTGTACAATACGTTGATCGATATTTATGTTATGCAGCATGCCGCCGAAAAGGAAGGATTTACTCCAAGTGATGAGGAAGTGGAAGCGGCCTTCTCACAGTTTAAAGAATCTCTGCAAAAAGAAGGGGGCTATGATCGTTTGACCAAGTCATTGGGGGTAACGGAAGAAAGATTAAAAGAAACAATTCGGGATAAATTGGCTATGGAAGCGTTTCAGAATGTCAAGATGCAGGAAGGCAAGCGTGAACCCAGCGAGAAAGAGATCGAGGATTACTACTATAGCCATCACGCAGGTTTTCGGCATCCGGCCAGGATAAGGGCCAGCCATATATTTATCGGCCCCGATTCCGAAGGAGATCAAGCGAAAGAAAAAGCCAGGCAGCGTGCCGAACAATTACGAAAAATGATCGGCGATTCTCCTGAAAAAACATTCGTCAATCTTGCCCGGCAATACTCCGAAGAACCGGGAACGGCGCCCCGGGGGGGAGATTTAGGATTTGTCGACCGGAATCATCCCACCATCAATAAGCAGTTCCGAAAAGCCGCTTTCGCGCTTGAAGAAGGCGAGGTGAGCGATGTGGTTGAAACAGAGGACGGATTTCATATTATCTGGTGCACCGATCATGAACAATCGCTTGAAGAAGCGCGAAAAGAGATCAGAAGTATTCTGATCAAAAAATCGATGACTGAGCATTTCGCAGAATGGTTGAGACAAGCGAAAAAAGAGATGGATATCGAAAAAAAGTTTGATCCGGAAACATTTACCGTATTGGAAGACGAGACAGAATAATTGAGCGTGAGTTAGAATCATGGTTGATCAGTATGATAAAGTCAAAGAAATGCTGAAGGCGTTTTCTCAAAAAGGAGATTCGCCTGGGGGCATATCCTCCTTAATCCAGATGTTAAGCCAACTGGACCGCAAAACCGAAAAACATCTTCTCGCGACACTGAAACAGCAGGATCCTAAATTGGCGGAGGAGTTGAAAAAACAGTACTTTTGCTTTGAGGATCTGATAGAATTGGATGACGCTGTCTTAAAAAAGGCACTGAATGAAGTACACCGGACCACCCTGACGCTGGCGTTGAAAGGAACCGATGATATGGTCAAACGAAAAATATTACAGAATCTTTCTCAACGCGCAGCAAGGAACATTGAAGAGGATATGGAATTGATGGGGCCGAAACCTGTGCAGTTGGTTGAAGAGGCTCAGAGAGAAGTGACTAAAGTGCTGCGGCGCTGGCGTAATGTTATAGTATGATATCCAACATAAGTTCAAAATACTAAATAAAGGAATTGTGATCAAATGGAAAACGTACTGAAATTTATCACCAAACAAGCCTATCTGGACCGTGTTTTGTTCTCCCCTGGGATGAAAAAGATTTATTTCGATATGGCTGTGGCTTCCGGGGGGGTCATGCAATTCAAACACACCGATTCCGTCCGCCATGGGCTGTCATTTGTGGCGGATAAAGCCGATGACAAGAAACGGGCTTTACTCTTTTGCTCGATTTATGAATTGTATGAAGGATATGATTTAATGATCAATATGGCCCGTGAGATGCTCCCCGCGGTGGTTCTCGCTACCCGCGAAGGCACGCCGGAAGATATCGGGCAGAATTGGACTTCCACCCAGTTAGGCAATATCGGCTGGATACAATTTTATACCCATACACTCCAAGAACTGTATGATCATTTGGCGCTGGCTTATTTAATGTATGAACAACATAAGGTGCGTCTCCCCGTTTTGATTCTGCAATCCTGCCTGGTCTCGGGTGAACAGTATAAATATACCCCAAGGGAGGATCTATATTTGGGAAATCCTTTAATGGGACTGCAAACGTCCCGAGTCGACCGCAAGAAAGATTTTAGTGATGCCTTTGCTTCATTGGGCAAAAAGAAGGAAGTTCAAACTCTTCGTGGAAACTTTGAGGACATTATTCTCACCATCAAAGAAATGTATGGGATTCTAGAGTATCCGGCTGCCGAAAACGGACTGCCGCATTCAATCCAAAAAACCGACAGCGACTTTGCCATTGTCTCTTTATTCCCGACTGAGGAAAATGCCGATTTGAAAAATTTGACGTTTGTGCGGCCTTACTGTTATCGGCCTTCTTCATTGGCCAGCATTAAAGAAATTCTAGCAAATAAATCCAAAATTGCGGTGGTGGAACCCTTGCCCTCACCAGGGGTTGTTATTCCACCCCTTTATTCTGAAATCTCTCTCGCTTTGAATTCCGAATTTGCCGGTAAAACCATCCCAGTTTGTTTACCACCGGGAACCGGGACTTTGAAGCAGCCGGCAATCGATGAAATTAAAGGCATATTTGAATCATCCAGCGAAAAAACAGAGGAGGCGGAGACTATTCACAAAATAACCATGTAAAATACAGAAGAAGGAGAAGAAAATGGTTTCCCCTGGATTTCCAGCCTCACCCGAAATTACCCACAGTATGGGCCATTACTTGATGGCTGTTCGGGATCAGCTGAAAAAGGCGGGCTATGCCCGAGTGACCGATATAGCCAGCCGTCTTAATATTTCCAGGAGCAGTGCCTCGGTCGCTCTTGCCTCATTGCGGGATAAGGGATATTTAACCGAAGATAAAAATCACTTCTTTCAACTGACCGAAAAAGGGGAAAATTTAGCACGGCAAATCTATGGCAACCATTTGTTGTTGGAGACCTTTTTTCGGAAGATTTTGAAGATATCGGAAGAAACCGCGCTGCAGGATGCCTGCAATATCGAGCACCTCCTCAGTCCTGAAACCAGCAAGAAACTCCTTTGTTTTGTGCACTTCTTTCTAGACAATGTGGATGAACTGGATGAACTCATTGCACGCATGCGCTCCTATCAGGAGACCTGCCCCCGTAAAGAGGAATGCGGCCTGTGCGAGAATGAAAGCGAATGCCCCTTTCTTGAGGAGGCTTCGAAGGAATGAAATGTGCTGTGGGTTCGGTTCACACCCACGGCTACATGCTGTCCTCCCTACGGGATTTATTGGATTCAGAAACAAGTGTGCGTTTAATATCGCGGGTAGAGCAAACGTCCTCGCTTGCGTTGTTCGGTGAAGTACCCGTGAACGGCACAGGCGGGGATGCCTGTTTTACCCGCAGTGATGTTACCGAGGCTCGACGGGAGCCTCGCCCTCTCCTTGTAGCCCTTCCTTGTCGGTTTGTTATTTATACTGTTGTATAAATTCCTGATAGAGTGAAACTGCCTGGTTTCCGGTTATATCTCTTTCCGCTACAAGGCGGGTGATGGCTTTGGCGGTTTCTCCTGCCTGGAAATTTTTTCCAAATAATGACAGGTAGATGGAGTTGTGGGCGGCTATGCCGTCCGGTGGGATCATGTTGTATGGCATTTCTATGGCGAAGCAGTCTTGCGGTCTGGACATTATGAGCAGGGTTATGTTATGGCTTTCGTCTTTTTTCATACACAGTGGGTATGCAAAATATCTTGTGGTTGAAAAATGGACGGGATGCGGTCCATACTTCCAGCGGCCATCGTTTATGATCTGGGCGGATTCACGATCCCGAGGGAAAGCCAGATAGGTGCCAATTACCAGGGGATTCACATCAGCGGGGACAAATAAATTCTCTCCCGGATTATGCTGTTTCGGTTTTAAAGAAACGTAACTCTTGAAAAAATTATTGAAATAAGAAGAGAGAAACACTTCGAAATCCGGCATATCGATTTCGGGTGTGACAGTAGTTTCGAGATCGAGTGTGTTAGGGGATATCCAACGATAGACCGCTGTCATTTGAAACGGATGGTCTTCGTGCGGAGGCCAGGTTATTTTCACGCTGCCGTCCTCAAGCACCTCTGCTGTTTTTTTCCATCCCCTGGCGGTGTCACCCCAGCGTTTGTTGGTGGTAAACAAGCGGTAATAACTGAAAATGCCGGGATTGTTTTTGCCATAGGCAAGTTCGATCCCGGCTTCTTTATCCACAAAAGTTGGTATGCCTTGGGATTGATCGTCCGCCCGCAGTTTCCCTTTGATGACACCGGTATCGAATGAATAGAAACCGTCTCCATCCGGTGTGAATGATAAGTCCGCATATACCACCGATACTGCAACGAAAGCAATACACAAGTTAAGAATTAGTTTTTTTAATCGCATATTTTTACTCCATATTTTTTATTGATTATTCATACTAACTCTTTTTTGCATAAATCAAATATCCACCGCTTATCTTTAATCTTGTTTTATATTGTGATAATAAGTTAAGTAGTTGTAACGCCGCCGTCCCGGCGGCATGAAAAGAAGCCGGCAGGATACCGGCGTTACAAAATCCAAGAAAGAGGTTAACCATGCGTTATTCGAATTTGCAATCAATGAAACATTATCCATTATTGTGGATGTTGAAATGTCTACCTTATTTACTGATCTTTTGTTTTTGTGGGATATATTCTTATGGAGATGAAGTGAATAATAAACAAGATAACTATTGTCCTCTTCAAATCGATCATATTGTTTTGTCTGAATTGGGTGAAGAGCATTTGGCCAATGCTGTTCACCGGCGTGCTGCGGAGGGGGATCGTATTACGGCTTGGGGAGACCGCATATTGGAATGGTCATTGGAATCATCTGAGTTTAAAGAAGTGGTTCCGGTTGAAAAAGGATTTGTGTACTCCAACGGGGGATGTGCGATGGATATTGATAACGACGAGGCGGATGAGATCGTGGTGGCCTTGAGCAAGGCTCCCGGTCACAGCCAACCTGCTTTGTATTGGTTTGATGAGAAGCCCGGTCAAGAGACTTGGGAAAAACAGTTCATCGCTCAGTTTGATACAGGGAACTGGTCGGCCCCACATGATATTCAACCTATTTCTTTCAACACATCCAATGGTGAACTGAAGGGCGTGGTTGTTATCCTGGCGAGAAGGCAATTGATGTGGTTTGAGATTCCAGAAAACACGAAAGAGCCATGGATACGGCATGATATTGCCCGGCTTTCCGGGTCAAGACAATCCGGCGTTGTGGTGGGTGATATAAACGGGGATAGCCGTTTGGATGTGGTTTGCGGGATGTTTTGGGCGGAATGTCCTGCGGATCCAATTGAGGGTGAATGGATCGTCCGCCGGTACGGCCAGTGGGATGAAAACAACTGGGGCAGTATGACGAAACATACTTTGGGAGACGTGGATGATGACGAACGTTTGGATATTGTGGCCTCGGAGGCGGAAATCCCCGGATCACGGCTGGCTGTTTTTAAACGCAATATGGATAACCCTGATGGATTATGGACGGTTCATCCAGTTGATGAGGATCTTTATTGTCCGCACAGCATGGTGGTATGTGATCTGAATGACGATGGTTTAAGTGATATCATTGTTGGTGAGATGACAGCAGGGGGATGGTCGTATCCAATGAATCCGAATCCAAAAATTATGGCCTATATGAATAAGGGGGATTTCAATTTTGACCGCTGTCTTATTGATGAAGGATGGGGAGTTCATGAAATGGGATTGATACCTCATCAAATGAATGGAAAGTATGTGATTTATGCTGCGGATGAAATTCAACCGCAGAAATTCAAAGGGATGAATACGCACGTCAGTTATTGGGAACTTATACCAAAGAAGTTCAAATCGGGTGATAGTGATAAACAATCGTTTTTCGATCGTCGGGATGGTGTCAGGAATTCGCGCATTAAATTTATCAAAGAAGGAAAAGGGTGTGTGGCCTACATTGGGGGATCGATAACCGCGATGAAAGGCTGGCGGGAAATGACCTATGATATCCTGAGAAACCGGTTTCCCAATACGAAATTCGATTTTATCAATGCAGGTATTGGCGGCACCAACTCGACGCTGGGCGCTTTCCGGTTTGAAGACCATGTTTTCAATAATGGGCTTGTGGATTTGCTTTTTCTTGAGTTTGCTGTGAATGATGGCGGGGATGTCAGTCCAGGAAATCGCCCTCAATTGGCTATGGAAGGGATCATCCGGCAAGCGCGGCGATTGAATCCACAAATCGATATTATCATCCAATATTTTATCCAT
>CAZXSQ010000068.1:15937-18378 GCA_964643335.1 uncultured bacterium | reverse complement strand
CTTTTTGTGGATTCAATTGCGGCATTGCCCTTGCCCTCAAGCCTTGAATTTGCAATAACTAGATATGTTTTATTATCCTGAAATGGTAGACCTAAATGATTCGGATTAAAATTCCTTTTCAATTTAAAATCTATATTTTGATCCTGCTGCTGTTTGTATTGATGTTCAATATAATGGGCACCCGAATCAACACAATGGTCTCGGATCAATTTATCCAGGAGGAAACCTTACGCTTCGAAGGATTGAAAACATTATTTTATAACCTGCTTCGTTTAAAAATCGAGTCTTTGGAAAATGAAGCCCAGTTACTGGCCGATCAAGCTTTTGTCAGCCAAGCTTTGGAAACCCTGGCAGACGGCCGCCTTGTGGAAAGTTTCCTCGTTTACTCCGTCCCCCGGGCAGACCGTCGTGAGTTGGTGGTTATTGTAACAGACAAAAATGGAAACGTCGTGGATGGGATACTCCCCACGAATGATGATCAAAATAAAACCGCCATACGGGATTTGGATAAGATTCAGCAATTTTTGACCTCATTTCCTCAAATTGATGAAGTCTTAAAACAGGGATTTCCACTCACTTCCTACGTCATTAATGGAAATGAAACGCCTCCCGATATGTATGTGCTTTCCTGCGTACCGGTATTGGATCGGGAGAAAAAAACCATTGTCGGCAGTATCACCATTGGTTTTCCGGTAGACGAGAAGTTGGCGCAGATATTACGCAGCCGCAGCCGTTATCATATCGGTTTCATATTGGGAGAGCAAATTATTGCCTCCACGCTGGAAAGAAACCGCACGTTGGATTTATCGTACACCTGGTCGAACTTGCCGAGAAAGGAACGTCAGGAACTACTGGACAAACCCCAGGTGATCAATCTTTTCAATGAAAAATATCTGGCTTATGCTGCGCCACTCCCCATTTCCGATGGAGATCAGGGGTGGTATTTAATTCTGCGGTCGCTTCAGGGAACTTTCTCCTCGCTACAGCAGCTGCGCAGTTCTGTTTTGGGCGTCAGTATAATCATTTTATGTGTGACGCTGCTTATCGGCTATATTCTGGCCAGAGGAGTTACGGCTCCACTGAAAACCCTGGCTGAAACGGTGTCCCGTATCGCTCAAGGGGATTATAACGCATCTTCAACCGTCCGCACTGGAGACGAATTGGAAACTCTCGGTAAAGAGATCAATCAGATGGCTCAAACTCTTCAGGTGAGAGAGAATGAAATCCAAGATTATGTGCGGCAGATTGAAGAATGGAACCGGGAACTCGAGGCCAAAGTCGCAGAGCGAACGAAAGATTTGGAAGAAAAAAATTTCCGGCTTCGTACCATTTCGAAAGAATTGGGCCAGGCTTATGCTCAAATTGACGACGAACTCAAAATGGTCGCGCAGTTACAGAAAAAACTACTTCCGGATACATCCATGGACTTCGAGAACTATCATATCCGCTCATTTTATCTTCCCAACGGGCGAACCGGCGGAGACTATTATGATTACATTTTCCCGGATAAACGCTTTCTATTCTTTTTAATAGCCGACGTATCCGGTCATGGCACCCCGGCAGCCTTTATTATGGGAATTACCCGCGCCATGGCCCATTCCATGATTCGTTATATGCATTCCCCTGCGGAGGTTTTGAAATCGCTGAGCAAAGTTTTGCTTAAAACCATTCGCAGTGGTGAATTTGTCACCATGTTTCTGGGCTGTATGGATTTTGAGTCGATGAGACTCACATACTCCGCCGCCGGACATCTGCCGCCATTTCTGCAGCGAGTTGAAAACAAAGAACTGAACTCACTCGATGTCAACCGGGGTCTGCCATTGGGCATTATGGAAGACCCGGATTATGAAGAAGTTACGATCCAGATCAATCCGGGAGATCGTTTGTTATTGTATACGGATGGCATTATTGAAGCTCAAAATGAGCGTAAGGTTCATTTTGGTGAGGAACGGCTGAAAGAAATACTGATGAACAATTCCGATCTGCCGCCGGATGATTTATTGGACAGAATCATGCAGGAATTGGAAGAATTCGTACAGCGCCCGCTGGATATAGAACCACTTGAAGATGATGTGACTCTGGTAACCATCGACTTTGATCCCAAAAAGGTTCCATTGGACTTGCTTCCAGCACAGGAGGAGAAAAGTTGAATGGATGTCATTTAAGTCGATAAGAGTGAACCAATATTGATTAGGGTTTACGGTTGACCATACGGCTGGCGGGCTGTTTTTTAACTCCCATACCCATTCCGCTTTTATCCACTTTCAAGGATTTTTTGAACTGAACTCCTCGTTCCCTCAATTGTTCACCATAGGTATTGAAAATGGCTTCTTCGAACTCCATGATCTGATTCAGTTTTTTGATGCATCCTTTCAATTTCTCATGATATGACAATATGCGTTGGTTTTGTTCTCTCAATTCTTTTCTATATTCATCCAATG
>CAZXSQ010000068.1:0-15927 GCA_964643335.1 uncultured bacterium | reverse complement strand
ACTTCTTTTTGGTTGGGAGATTTCGGCATGTTGCCGGTAGATGTTAATACTTGGGTTTGTTTCAGAATCGTATCGGCGAGTTCAGGTTCAACTTCTTTAAATATGCTGGCCATATTATTGAGCGTATGGCGGGTATGGTTGATACCGGCATCCAACAGTTCTTTTTTGATCATGAGGACTTTTTCGTGATGGCGGGACAGTTCGATCTGAACTTGGGCCATTTCGAGCATCTCCGGTGAAAAAGCCCGTTGAGCGATCCGAATTTTTTTTTGCATATGGTTGGCCAATGTGGCTTTCGCATTATTGTATTTTTTGGTTAACTCGGCGTATTCACTGCTGCCCGGGTCAGATTGTTTCATTGATTCTTCGAATTTTTTGACCAGCATCTGCAGTTTAACAGCCATGATAAAATCTGGGTGTTTTCGCTTTTTTTCTATAATACTTCTTTCAAGTCTGGCTACATCGTGGGCAATTTTACTGCCGGGGTCCAACCATTTGGAGAGCACCGGCACCAATGCTTCAAGCTCTTTTCCCACAGTTCCACGTTCTTTAATCAGAGAACCAAGCAGTTCAAAGCACTCGGATAAATCCTGCCGGACTGGTTGTAAAAATATTTCGGTATCGAAAGCAAATTGGGTTTCAGCCTGTTTCAGGCATTCGCGCGCTTTTTGGGAAGAGAACAGTTTCTCCACTTTCTGAAAAGCTTTCGAAACCTCCTCTTCGCTCAACAAGACAATAGAATCGTTAGCCATACTTTTTCTCATTCCCTATTTTTAGGCAAGGAAAATACATCGATTTAAAAAAAAATCCAATTATGGTGAACATTATATCATAATGATTTGAATAGTCTCTAACTGGAAAATAGAAAATCTTGTACAAAGTAAATTTAATTACTAAACCCTCGATTTAGCCATTGACTTCGTTCATAAATTTTGATAAAATTAAGTCGATTAACTATTAATTGCTTATTTAGGAGAAAAGTGATATGCGTTTTTCAGTTTTATTGCTAATGGCCCTGCTTATAGCACCCTGCGTTATAAGCCAAGAATTGTTTCTGGTAACAGATGATCCTGAGTTGGAAGTGGCAGGTTCAGGTAATCTAGGTGATTATCTTCGAAGTCTGGGCTACAGTGTTACGGTGGATGAGGGTGATCCGGATCAAAATGAGGGGAGTGTCAGTGCTTATCGCGGGGTATTAACCGACGACGAGATCGCTCATCTTGAAAGTTTTGACTTAGTCATTGTGCACCGTTCGACCAGCAGTGGCAGTTTCGATGACGACATTTCCCAATGGAACACACTGCAGGTTCCCATGTTTGTGGGGAGTGCTTATCTTCCACGCGACACCCGTTGGATTTGGGTAAACGGAGGGCAGGCCCGTGAAGCCTCGCAACGCATTTTTATCGAGAATGCAGACCATCCCATTGTAGCCGGTTTGAATATCGTGGATGATCACATTCAGATTTTCTCAGCGGATAGGGATTTCGACTATCTGGATACAGGCGGTGAAGTGGGGAACGGCGAATTGGTTGCATCAACAGAACTAAATTTTGGAACCGCTTTAGCGGTTTGGGAAGCCGGCGGAGAAACTCCCGTCGCTTTCATTCCTGACGGCGAACAAGTTCACACTCATCGCCGAGTTTTCTTCTGTCTGCTTCGGTATCATGAAACCGACGCTGAAACAGCTGGAGCGTTTTCAGATTACACAGACGATGGAAAAGCCGTCATCGCCAGGGTAGTCGATTTTTCATTGAACGGCGAAATCAATGGCGAGCCCGGTGGAGGACCTTCATCCACCACCAATTGGGAATTAAGTAAATAAATATAGACTTTACAAAAAATTTAGGCTCGGATGATTAATTGTCCGAGCCTTTTTTAATTGTCTGGGATTTAAATTCCATTTGATAAAAAAGCGATTAATAAGCAATAAAATTTATCTGGCTAACACCGTTCATGTTGGGGACGGTATCGAGAAGTGAGTCCAGTGAAAATGGCTTGGGCAGGAATTGCCCCAAGGGATCAACATTTAGCGTCAATAAACCGTTGTCGGGCATACCGCTGGAGATGACGATATAAACGTTTGGGTTGCGTTCACGTATCTTCTGGTAAAGATTCATCCCGTTCCCACGCCGAAGGTTATAATCGATATAGACATAGGAAATTTCTGATTCTCTTTGGCAAAAAAGATCAAACGCTTTTTCTTCGCTGTTTGCGTCCAGCACCTCAAAGTCCATCACATGCAAAACATGATCAACCAAGGAACGAACAAGATCTTCCTCTTCAACAACTAAAGCAGCATTCTTCATATGCCCAAAACAACCCTCTCTATATAAAAATTACACAACGTCAACGCTAAAGATAAGTTAATATTATTTTAATTTCATAATATCTAACAGTAATATATATAAGCAATTATATATCATAGTATTTTGAGTAAAAGTCAAGGGGGTTAGGAAAGTTTTTTTCATTTTTTTACAGTAAAGAGGCAATTTCACGCCGTCCGCAGGGACGGTTATGCCACCGGGACGGCGGGGTTACGTCAGTTGACGCTGTCTGCAGGGTGGTTATACAGCTTTTTTGGCTCAACACGGAATTGAGTACTTATAAATGAATAAAACAACATATCATTTTAAAAGAAACAAAAGAAAAAAATTCCTCCCCCAAAGATTGGGGGAGGTTAGGAGGGGGTTGAATGGTTCTATGATCAACCCCCCTCTAACTCCCCCCGGTCTTCGGGGGGAGAAATCTTCAATTCAGTTTTCAAAAAGTACCTACTTTCGTGATGAACCGCTTTTTTTTAAAAAAAAAGCTAAAGTTTCTGTAAAGTCCTGCCGATACTTATGTCGACAATGGAAAAAAGTCTGATTAGCCCGTTAGTATCTCAAAAACTGTAATTTCGCATCCCGGCCCAGAAAGAAGTGAATTACGGTTTAAGTTGACCGCGCAGCATTGGCAGAAGAGGAGGAAGACTCGGAGGAGTTACGCCTTTTTTATTATTAAGAAGGCAAAAAATATAGACGCGTTCCTTCGCATCCCGGCCAAGAGAAGTAAGGACGCAATTTCCTGACCGCCGCAGTTTCCAAAGAAAGGGAGATTTGCTGGAAGTTACGCCTTTTTCTATTGACCGCCCTAAACGAAGAATTCCGAGGCCCTTCGTTTATGGCAGGAAGGAACGCACCGGAAAAAAACACGCTGGACGTGTTTTGAATACATTAATCATCGAGTAATGGGTTTAGTGTATGAAAAGTAAGGTAAAAATGAACTGACGCAAAATAGAGATGAAAGAGAGGAGAAAAATGTTCGAGCGGCAGTAAAAAATTAAGCCATAACTTCGCATCCCGGCCAAGAGAAGTGAGTTATGGCTTAACTGACCACCGCAGCACTCCGCAGAAAGAAAGACTGCAGGTGCTACGCCATTAATTTCGTAAACTTGCGTGTGGAACCGCTATCAGTTCGCACATTTAATTCTTCTCTCTCCATTATAGGCAAATTCTGCAAAAACTTTAGCTTAAATTGCGGATTCTTAAGGATTTTTGTCCACAATCCTGGCAGGAGAGAGAATCATGGTTATTGGAAGCATTCGAAATAATATAAGTGCGCTTGAAATTATTTCAAGGCTTTACAGTACGGAAAACCGGCTTCAAACCAATCTTGAGCGAATCAGTTCGGGTTTAAGAATAAACAGCGCGGCGGATGATCCAGGCGGCTTAACCCTCAGTTCCAAATTGGAGACTCAGTATCGTGGGCTTTATCAAGCAAATGAAAATGTGCAGAACGTCATCAACCTCACCAATACGGCTTTATCCGGAGTGGATCAGATTGTCGATCTGCTGAACGATATTCGAGACGCGGCTGTGGCAGCTTCAGGGGGCAGCGCTGCTCAACAAACTGTGATTAATGAGAAGTTAGAAGAGATCAATTCGATCGCCGACGACACAAAATTTGACGGCTATTACCTCTTAAACGGTTCAATGACCACGGATGTGGATTTTAAAAGCGGGACACGGGATTTCGGCGCTTCTTTGGCTTTTGGACCGAATGCGACAACTCTATTCTCCGGACGGTCTTATTTGAACCTCTCTATGACCACGGGTGGATCACAAGAAATCAAGGCGGGAACCAATCCAGGATTTCAAACAGGGATCACTATTGCCTCGGATATCGCTGTGACCACCGCACAATTCATTAACGGAGCGGCCGTGGCAGGGACAGGAGATAACCTCGTGGGGTTGACGGTAAATCATGGAGTCAGTCTCCAGGATAGTGGCATGATTTTATTTTCAGGCACACTGGCTGATGGTACGACTGAATTTTCGGGAGCTTATTCCATCACCGGAACCAGCCAAGTCAGTGATTTAATCAGTTCGATTCAATCGTCTATCGACAGCGCAGAAACGGATTTGGGTATAGATGGGACAGGGGTACTTGAAACCACCGCTGGATTGGATGCGGCAACCGGCAGACTGCAATTCCACAGCGGAACCGACCAAAATATTTCGGAATTTGATTTGGATATTACGGTAAAAAATCCCAGCGGGACGATCCAGACCACATTCGGTACAGACCGTGCGGATGATATTTATAATTATGAAGTCATCGCAACATCCACGTCGGGTGCCAAAATTGGCAATAATGTCACCGCCATTACAGGTTCGACGTTTGACAGTGGAACCTTTGACATAACTGTCAGTAACGTGGTAGCAGAACAAAGAAGACAAATCGAAAGCACCAATTTTGACCGCAACTTGGGTGGTCCCACTGTAAATGGCAATACCAATCTTCATAATTCTTATATTAACACCCAGCGAATTGAAAACGGTGATACATTTCTCATCGAGGGAACCGATCCCGATGGCACCACATTTTCGGTAGAATATACCGTCGATCCTACAGATGCTGGAGCTGGGGATGCTTTGATCTCCGATTACGACAGCCTGATTGATGAGCTGAATGTCCGTGACCGCAGCAAAACCGGTTATGGATTCAATGGTACATTAACCGAGCTTATCAATGGCAAAATAACACTGACGGATGATATCGCCGATAGTTCATCAACCAGTTTTCAAATAACGGTCACGGATGTTAGTTTGGGCACGACAGAAATCCTCAATCCGACTGTTAACCAAGCAGGGACACGTGAAACGGCAACTGTGTCCATTGACGGGGGTACAGCTGTAGAAGTTACCGCCGGGGATGTGGTTACCCTTCAAGGAGTGAATGCATCGGGCGGTCCCTTGCCGGAAGTCACTTTACGTATGGGCAGTGGATTTGCCGCCGGAATCGATGCTTTGGAAACCACCGCCAAGGAATTTGTCGGCCAGTTAAACGGCGGTGAATTGGTCACATTTCAAAATGGGGATACGAGTGTACGATTTCAAGCGGGGGAAGCCTCAATCTATCCCATCAAACAATATCAACAAGTGACCCTTGATTTTGACGCTATACTCGATGTCACGACATCGCAGTCTGCGGGGGGAGAAACCTTCGTCCTCTCGACCACAAGCAATCCCCTTAATTTCCAAATAGGGGGAGAGAGAGATGATGTTAAATTGTTCCTGTTTGCCGACTTGCATTCGGAGAATCTAGGCACCAGTTCTTCGGCCAATCTAGATAGTGTAGATGTGACGACCGCTTCCGGGGCCACAGCGGCGTTAGACATAATTGATGACGCCCTGGATCAGGTGAATGAATTCAATGCACGTCTGGGAGCATTTTCTTCCCGTCTTGACGATACATCGGAAACACTGAGTACAGGTTCTACGAACCTGCAAACTGCTTACACCCAGATACTTAGCGCCGATATTGCCCAAGAAACCACTGAGTTGACACTCAACAGCATCTTGCTGCAAGCACAAGCGGCGGTCTTATCTCAGGCCAACACCTCGGCGGTCTCGGTATTCGAAATTTTGTATGGTTTGGATTAATTAAAATTGATCCGATAAACAAATAGCTTTTTTAAAATGAAAAAATTTGTTAAACTGTTAAAAGGAATAAATTTGATTCATTATCATGAGCAATTAACTTAAAGATTAAAACTTGAATTTAAATTCAAAGTTAAGTCCGTCATTAAACGTGAATCAAATTGCCTTCCAGGAGGAGATCATGGGCATAACCCGAATTAACAACAATTTAGCGGCACAATCGATACGGAATTTAAACAATCTGATTGGGCCTCAGCTGCAAAGATCGATGGAACGGCTTTCTTCAGGTCTGCGAATCAATCGAGCGGGCGATGACGCAGCCGGTCTGCAAATTTCTTCCCGGCTCCAAGCTCAAATTACCGGGATGAATGAAGCCTTCAATGCCGCCCAAACCGGTATCAATCTGGCGAATACCGGCGACCAAGCCTTAAGCACCGTCACGGATAATTTGCAAAGGATTCGTCAATTGGTGGTTCAAGCGGGCAACACAGGCATTTATGGCAGAGATGCACAGCAGGCTATCCAAGCGGAGATCAACCAAAACATCGATGAAATCGGGCGAATTGCCAACACCACCCAATACGGGGGTAATCAGCTCCTGAACGGGGATTTCTCACCAACCGCCGGAATCCGTGAGGGGACAGCGAATCCGGGTGTAAATATCGATCAAAGCGACTTGACCACCCGGGAAAATTATCTGCAAATTACCCAGGTTCAAGAAGGCCGTGCGGAAATAGTCGGGGGGGAAGCCGCCGGAGAAACACAAACGGTCAATTCGGGAATTACCAATGCCCAGGATGTAGCTGTAACGCAAGGCACTTTTTTCGATTCAAACGGCGGTGATGCAGCAGCGGCCGGCGATGTGTTGACGGATTTAACCTTTAATGGCGTCACAATGCAAAATGGGGGGGATTTCACTTTTAGCGGCGTCTTGGCCGATGGCGTTACTGAATTCACCGGTACCGTCGAAATTGATAACACCACAACCATTACGGATGTTGAGAACGCCATTCAGTCGGCCATTGATACTGCAGAAGAGGGTGCAGGTGTCAACTCAGCGGGAGGAACCAATCCAGAAGAAACAAACGTTGCGTTTAACGACCAGACAGGGCGACTTGAATTCAGGAACGGCGCCGAGGCGGGCGTGTCCAATTTCGATCTCAATTTTACAATGACCAATGCCGCCGGACGTACACAAAATACCAGCGGGATCACTCGGCAGGAAGAAGTTGGAGGGCAGGCAACCAGCGCTCAGACGGGAAATTCGGTAACCGCTTTTACCGGCTCCACTTTTGAGACCGGAGATATCAATCTTGAAGTCAGCAACGTAATCGCTGCCACCAACCGTGTCGTGGAAAGCGGCACCACATTTCAGCAAGCAGGCGGAGCACCCGCCGATGCCAATGCCAACCTGATTGGTTCAGTATTCAATGGAGCCACGCTGGCCCAAGGGGATACGATCACCATCAATGGCACCAACGCGGATGGGACTACTTTCTCAAATACTATTACCGTTTCTACGGTAGATGGAACGGCCGGTAATGGTGCAGCGGTCACTTTTCAGGATCTTGTTGACGAGCTCAATGTTCGTGATCAGAGCCTGGCAGCCGGGGGGATCGGCAATCAGAGCGGTTTTACCGATGCGACGGCCTCATTAAACAGCGAAGGCGGCATTCAGGTCATCGACGATGTGGCGGGTGAATCCCAGACTAATTTCACCCTAGTGGTTGATGACCGCTCGGCGGGCGGCGGGACATTTGGTACCATCGCCGATGCGGCCGATGTGGTACAGGCCGGAAATGCTCAGGAAGCCACAGTACGAGTGAACGGCGGTCCGGCACAACGGGTCGAGGCCGGAGAAGAAGTGACATTGTATGGAACCCCTGAAGAAGCAGGCGAAGAAGCACCACAAATTACACTGAGGTTAGGAGACAATCTTTCCAACGGAACAGATATTATTCGCAATGTCCAGGATGAATATACGGCAAGTCTGAATGGAGGACCGGAAATTCGGTTTGAAGCAGGCCAACAGGATGTCACGTTAACCAACGGAATTCGTGCAGGGGAGACAATTACCCTTGATTTTGACGCGAACATCGATGTGCCGGGAGCCGGTGCCCAAAATGCTGAAACAGTTGTTATTTCCGCAACCGGCCGGCAAGCCAATTTCCAAATCGGTGCTTTTGCGAATCAAGATATTGGGCTTAGTTTCGGTAATGTTCGTCCTGGAAATTTGGGTTTGGGGGCAGACAGAACGCTTAATAACATTGATATCACACGTGAAGGCGGTGTGGACGAAGCCCTTCAAATCGTAGACGAAGCGATTAATCAAGTCGGTGAGATGCGGGGTGAACTCGGAGCCTTTTCAAACCGGCTGGAATCGACGGCTAACAATTTGGCGGTGGCGTCTGAAAATCTGACCGCATCAAACTCCCGCATTACCGATACCAACTTTGCAGCCGAAAGCACTCGCAACGCCATTGAACAACTGTTGCTCCAGGTTAACCTGGGAGTCATGTCACAGGCGAACAATTTACGAAACATGATGTTTGAGGACTTATTCAGGTAATTGAATAAGTCCAAGGCGCTGCATTATTTTACTTCTTTTTCCTTTTTCAGGGGGACAGTCCAGAGATAGATGGTATGTTCATTTTTAATTTCAGAATCGTCAGAATCATAAGTTTCCCCTTTTTTCAATGACTCTTCAGTCACCTTAACGACTTTATCGGGTTTTGCTCCCTTCATATCGAAATCATGAGAGACAATTCGTGAGCCTGACTTCAATTTTTCCAATTGTGGAATCAATTTCACATTGAGACTCGGTAATAAATAAAGTGTGATCACATCCGCTTTGCTTAAATCCAAGGTAAAAATATCCTTTTGTTCGATGTGAACCAAATGACCAACTTTATTCTTTTTTACATTTTCCCGTGATTCTTTTACCCGTTTTGGATCAATATCAAAGCCGTATCCTTTACAACCATATTTTTTGGCAGCCGTGACGATGATTCGACCATCACCACAGCCGAGATCATAAACCACATCGTCTTTTTTAACTTTCGCCATTTTGAGCATTTTTTCAACGACATATTGTGGGGTGGGGACATAAATAACGTCAGGTTCTTTAATTTCCTTGAGATCATCTGTCTGGGAAATCGCCTCTAAAAGAACACTATCTTGGATTTCATTCAGTGCTTCAAACTTAGGAGTTTCCTCTGCAAAGATTGAGGGAACAGAAACGACAATAAAAATAAAGAACAAAAAACTCCTGCTTAGAAAATATTTCATAGTTTTCCTTCCTTTGCTTATTGATAAATTACAACGTTTTATATCTGATTATATCTGAAATATGATAATTTTTCACATCATATAACCGTTAAAAAATTCTTCCACCTTACTACCCATCTTTACACCCATTTCAAGCCCAATTTGTGAGATGTAATTGATTTATAGCCGATTCAAAGGATGAAAAAGGTCTCTCTTTAGAAAAAAAATATTCAAAAGATTTTCCTCTCTCAGTTCAACAAATGAAAAAGGCAGCGAATAGCTGCCCTCTTTATCATAAATTGTTTATTCATATTACTCAAAACGTTTTACTACCAAAACTGCATTATGGCCCCCAAACCCGAATGAATTGTTCAAAGCGATGTTAATCGGCATTTCACGGGCTGTATTGGACACATAATCCAAGTCACATTCGGGGTCCGGTGTTTCGTAGTTGATCGTCGGTGGGATAATGCCTTCACTGACTGTCTGGCAGACGGCAATAAACTCAATAGCACCCGCCGCACCAAGAAGATGGCCAGTCATTGACTTGGTTGAACTGACGGGACAATTTTTGGCATGATCCTTAAATAACGACTTGATGGCTACGGTTTCAATCTTGTCGTTGTATTCAGTCGAAGTCCCATGGGCATTGATATAATCTACATGATCAATGGAGATATCTGCATCCTGAAGAGCCAAACGCATGGCCTCGCGTGCACCACGGCCTTCGGGTGCAGGCATGGTGACATGATGAGCATCAGCGCTCATGCCATACCCGATGACTTCACCGAAAATCTGCGCGCCACGTTTTTTGGCGGCTTCGAGTTCTTCGAGCACAACAACTCCTGCGCCTTCCCCCATGACAAACCCGTCCCGGTCTTTATCAAATGGACGGCTGGCGTGTTCGGGATCGTCGTTTCGGGTCGAAAGAGCCTTCATTGAACAAAAACCGCCAAAGCCTAGAGGAGTAACAGCCGCTTCTGATCCTCCGGCAAGCATAACGTCCGCTTCATTTCGCTGGATGAGGCGCACAGCATCCCCAATGGCATTCGTCCCGGTAGCGCAGGCTGTAGTCACAGCCGTATTCGGTCCTTTAAAACCATACCGGATAGATACCAATCCCGAGGCCATATTGATAATGAGCATGGGAATCAGGAAAGGGCTGATTCGCCGGGGGCCTTTTTGGTTCAATATGTCTTTTTGTTTTTCAATGGTTTCGATCCCGCCAATTCCAGAACCGATCAACACTCCGGCTCTTTCCAGGTTCAACGAATTCAAATCCAATCCCGATTGTTCAACAGCCATGACCGAGGCGGCGATAGCATATTGACAGAAAACATCGGTTCGGCGAACTTCTCTTGAATCGATGAATTTCTCCGCATCGAAGTTTTTCACTTCGGCGGCAACCTGTGATGAATACTTTTCCGGATCAAACCGGCTCAACACTGCAGTTCCGGAACGGCCTTGAATCAATGAGGACCAAAAATCCTCAAGCGTATTTCCAACGGGAGAAACAACTCCCATTCCAGTCACAACAACACGGCGAGACATAAATAAACGACCTCCATTCCACCGTCACGCCTAAACTTTGTTCTTAATGTATTCAATCGCGTCACCGACGGTTCTTATCTGTTCAGCTTCTTCTTCTGGAATCTCTTCGATACCGAAATTTTCTTCGAATTCCATAACCAATTCCACGGTGTCTAATGAATCCGCTCCCAGATCCCGCGTAAAGGATTTATCGGGTGTGATTTCAACTTTATCGACCTTCAATTTCTCCGCAATGATCCCAATAACTTTGTCTTCGATGTTTTCGCTCACGTGAGCATCCTCCTGTTCTATATGCTTTTTCAGAATTTTATTCAAGAGATAAAGAAAAACAACAGTTTTTTACAACTAGATAGATACAATAGTATGAATTTAAATGATCCTGATGGAAAAATTCAAGACACATAAAGAAACTTACATGGCCAATCCACCGTCAACGGCGAATACCTGGCCGGTAATATATGAAGCCTCTTCTGAAGCCAGAAACCCAATCAAGGCAGCCACTTCCTCCGGTTTACCGTAACGTCCCAGGGGAATCGTCTTTAACAACGCTTCTTTTGTATCCTCTTTAAGAGCAGAGGTCATACGAGTTTCGATGAAACCGGGAGCCACTGCATTGACGGTATTTCCTCTCGAGGCCAGTTCCTTGGCTAAAGTTTTTGTCAAACCGATCACACCGGCTTTACTGGCGGCGTAATTGGCCTGACCGGGATTTCCCATCAGACCCACAACGGAGGCGACATTGATGATCCGCCCACTTTTTGCCCGGATCATTTTCTTGGCGGCGGCACGAGCCATATAAAACGTTGCACTCAAGTTCACCCGAATCACCGACTCCCAATCATCATTTTTCATACGAATTGCGAGATTGTCACGGGTTATTCCTGCATTATTGACAAGAATATCAATGCTTTCAAACTGTTTTACACAAGATTCAATGACCGAATCCGCGTTATCTGGATTCGCGATATCAGCGGAAATTCCTGCCGCTGTAATTCCTTGACTGGTGAGTTCCTGTTCTGTTTTCGTGGTAACTTCTTCATCGATATCGACTAAGAAAATCCTAGCTCCCTGTTGAGCCAGATGGTCGACCGTAGCCCGCCCGATGCCACGTGCGCCACCGGTCACTAAAGCCACTTTTGAATCAAGAGGAAACGCCATAATATTCTTTAACCTTTTCTATTCCTTCAATTGACCCGGTTGTATTGCATGGCAATTCAGGGCAACATGCTTTGGCCAATCCCTTTAACACTTCACCATACCCGGCTTCGACAGCGGAATTGCATTGTTGAGTAACAAGGTGCATTGAATCCATCCACCGGACCGGCTCACAGAATTGCCGCGCCAACTGGCCGCGAATGGTTTTAGGATCGTCTTCAATCTCAGCAGTATTGTTGGACACCCATGAACACAGAGGAGGCCGGATATCGATTCCTTTCATAAATTCTATGAACAATTGTTGAGCTTCTTTCATCAAGGGAGAATGAAAAGCGCCGCTCACCGATAATTTCAGTACGCGCCTGGCTTTCGCTTCTTTGAGTTTGGGGGTGATTTTGCCGATCGCTTCCTCCTCCCCGGATATAACCGTTTGACGAGGAGAATTATAATTTGCCACAACGACAATACCTTCCTTCCAATTGGTGCACACCGATTCAACAGATTTCGGGGCCAATCCAATAACAGCCGCCATGGTGCCCTTGTTTTGAGTATTGTGCATCAAACGGGCACGTTCTGCGATCACGCGCAGTCCGGTTTCAAAATCCCAGCTTTTCGCAACCGTTAAAGCCGCATATTCTCCTGCGCTATGGCCTGCAACCAAGGCCGGTTGAATTCCCGCCTCCTGCAGCAATTCGGAGATTACGCAGCTCAAAGTATATATGGCAGGCTGCGAATAAAGGGTTAAGTTTAAAGAACTTGAGTCTCCTTCAGGGCAGACGGTCTCTTCTATATCCCATCCCAGCGCTTCCTTCGCTTGTTGAAAGCGTTCCTTGGCCTGTGGAACGTTGTGGATAATATCCAATCCCATTCCCGGTGCTTGAGAGCCTTGTCCTGGAAATAAAAATGCTATATTTGTCATCATCGTTTAACTTAAAATTGAACTACTCCGCCTCCCCATGTCATCCCGCCGCCAAAAGAGACCATCAACACGTAATCACCGCTTTGGATCAAACCTTTCTCGCGTACTTCATGAAGAGCAATCGGTATTGTCGCCGCTGAAGTATTGGCGTATTTTTCAACATTGATAAAAAATCTGTCAATCGAAACGCCTAACCGCTGAGCGACGGCTTCGATAATACGGACATTTGCTTGATGAGGAATAATGAGTTTTATGTCTTCTAAAGATAAATTACATCGTTTTAAAACATCATGACAGGTCTGAGTCATCACTCGGACGGCGTGTTTGAAAATCTCGCGGCCATTCAGGTATAAATAATGCTTTTTCTGGCGGATGGCCTCTTCCGTAATGGGAAAGCGGGAACCGCCGCAAGGCTGGCAAAGTAGATCAACGGTGCTTCCATCTGCGCCCAAAACAGTTTCTAAAATCCCACCGCTGGATGAGCCATTTGGCTGGATAATGGATGCGCCTGCCCCGTCACCAAACAAGACGCAGCTGCCGCGATCCGTCCAATCGACAACTTTGGTCAGTAAATCAACACCAATGAGTAGAATATTTTTATAACGTCCCGATTCAATGTACGCCTGAGACATAGAGAGGCCATAGATGTAACCACTGCAGGCGGCCGACAGGTCAAAAGCCATGGCGTTTTTCGCGCCAAGTTTATGCTGCAGTATACAGGCGGTAGCGGGCCAGGCATAATCACCGGAGATCGTCGCCAGGAGAATAGCGTCCAGCTCGGCAGGGTCCATACCGGCTTGATCCAGAGCCTGCTGTGAAGCGATCAAAGCCAAATCCGAAGCGGCTGTATTTTCGTCCGAAACATGCCGTTCAAACATGCCGGTACGTTCGCGAATCCATTTATCTGTTGTATCGACCATGGTTTCCAGGTCGAAGTTATTGATAACTTTTTCCGGCACAGCCATGCCAGTAGATACAATATATGCTCGAACCACTAAATAGTACCTCTAGATTAAAATCATACTGCGACACCGGCGGCATCCAAAGCTTTTTTAATTTCATCCAGCGGACATTTATCCGCAGCTGTTTGGGCGGCACGAATGCCATTGGCAATGGCCTCGGGGCCTGAACGTCCATGCCCAATAAGGCAGTGGCCATTGACACCGAGCAGCAAAGCCCCACCGTAAGCCGTGTAATCGACACGTGACATGGTCTCATGCAAGAATTCCATCCGGTGGGCGCGGTCGATATCGTCCCCTAATACATGTTCCGTTTCTGTTTTGAGAGCTTTGGAAAACATTTCAACCAGGCCTTCACCGAATTTCAAGATGACGTTTCCAACAAAACCATCGCAGACAACGACATCGGCGGTACCCCGCATAATATCCACCCCTTCCACATTTCCGATGAAATTAATGGGGGCGTTTTCCAGCAGTTTTCCAGCTGCGTGAGATAATTCATTGCCTTTGCTTTTTTCTTCGCCTATGGACAGCAAACCCACGCGTGGCCGGGAAATATCAAAAGCATGGCGGCAGTAGACTTCCCCCATCAGTGCAAAATGCAGCAAATGAATGGGTTTGCAGTCTACTGTAGCCCCGACATCAAGCAAAAGAGTGTATCCCGATAATGTTGGCATCGGGGCGACAATGCCCGGTCTTGAGACATCGCCGAGACGCCCTAACGAAAAGATTGCAAAAGCCACGGCCGCTCCCGAATTGCCCATAGACAGCAATGCATCGGCCTTGCCATTTTTGAGCAGCGAAACGGCAGCGGCTATAGATGAATCCTGCCGGCTTTTCAATGCAAAAGACGGGGATTCATGCATACCAACCACGGACGGTGCATCGACGATGGTTACCGCCATGTCAGAGCACGATTCTTCAAGCACGTTTTTCTGTCCCACTAAGAGAATATCGGCGCTTTTTTCCTGCGAAAGAAACAACCGAACCCCTTCAATGATATTCTGGGGGGCTTTATCCCCTCCCATGGCGTCTATAGCGATCCTAACCATTCGAAAACTCCTGATCAGCTAATTTGTTCACCTTTATAGTGGCCGCAATTAGGGCATATTCTGTGCGGGAGTTTGGCCTCACGGCAATTGGGACATTCCATCAGACTGCGTGGTTTCAAAGCATGATGAGACCGTTTCATTCTGGTTTTAGATTTAGATTTTCGATGCTTTGGATGAGCCATGATCTATACCTCTTCGACGAAATTAATTTCTTTATTTTGTATAACTCTTATAGTAGACTTGTACTTTTCAGCGCGTTATTTCTATCATTGCGGTTGACCAGCTGCCGTTCCACATTGGCCGGAACGAATGAACTAACATCCCCGTTCAGTGAAGCGATTTCCTTGACCAGGCTGGCACGGAGAAAGATATAGTCCTCACTTGGCGTCATAAAAATCGTTTCAATATCATCGGATAAATGTCTGTTTGTCAGGGCCATCTCAAATTCATACTCAAAATCCGATATAGCTCGCAGACCGCGTAATACAACTCGCGCCTTTTTCTCTCGCATGTATTCTACCAGCAATCCATCGAACGCATCGATTTCGAGACCGTTGGACAAATTGTTCGTACTTTCTCTCAACATGATCAACCGTTCATCAAGAGAAAACATCGGTTTTTTTCTGGGATTGGCAACCACCGCCACAATCAAGCGGTCGAATATGCCCAATCCACGTTTTATCAAATCAAGGTGGCCGTTTGTGACCGGATCGAAACTTCCCGGATAGACAGCGACGCATCTTTTCATTATCGACTTCCTCCGGCCGGATCGACGGTTCTTAGCCGATTCAATTTTTATCGGTTAATCTGGCAGAATACATTCCACTCAAATTCAATGTGAAATCTTACGTGTTGTTCAGGTGGGTTCTTAATGATCATATTTTAAAGCAGGGAACCCGACTCGAGCGAATTACAAAAGTTAATATTATATTACAAAAAAAATTATTGACCACCCGAGCAAATTGTCCTGTATCTTTTTTAATTAAATTTAGTTCACTCTTTTATGGGATTTTTTCCCTACAAAGAATACCAACTTAGGCTAACAGCATCAGCCATATTGAAAGATATTGCTCAAGACCTCAAAACTCAAACAATATAGATTA
>CAZXSQ010000067.1:0-18386 GCA_964643335.1 uncultured bacterium | reverse complement strand
TGAATTAAGCGGATTCCTCGGGGGGGCTGCAAATGCCGGACAACGATTAGATACTTACTTAAATGCAATAAGAGATTTGGGAGGCTCAACCCAATCACGCTTTATTAGTCAAGCCAATCGGCTGCAGGGTGAACAACTGGACCAATTCATGAACGCGACTGCCGCTCTTGAAGGAAATGCTTATCAACTGGGAAATTTCGTCAATCAGACAAGCCGATTAGGCGGACGTCAACTCAATCAATTCCTTTCCACTGCTAATACGGTGAGTGATAATCCCCGTCAATTAGAACGATTTGTCAATCAAACACGCGATATGAATATACGCGGGGGAGGGTATCTCAGGCGATATTTGTCTGCAGCGGAAGCCTCTGGTGAGAATCTTGGTTCTTTCATGAATCAGACTTCTCGAGTGTTGCGAATGGGAGATCAGCAACTGCGAAGTTTTTTAACAGCGGCTGACCGCTCTGGCAATAACGTAAATGATTTAGTGAATCAAACCTCCCGCTTATCCGGTTCAAATCTGAACGCCTTTCTGCAAACCGCTTCCCGAACCGGTGGACAAATGTTGAACAAATTTGTTGATCAAACCGCTGCTTTGGGTGGACGCGAACTGAACCAATTTCTGAATTTATCCACACGATTTGGTGGGAGAGGTTTAGCGAATTTCCTTGATGCAACCGCTGCCGCCGGAGAAAACCAAAGTACATTCTTTGATACAACGATGCAGCTGGATCGCTCCCGGGCCTATCGCTTTGCCGGAACCGTGGCGAATGCTGGTGAGAATGCAGAAGGGGTAATCGAACAAGCTGGCCGTCTCCAAGGCCAGGATTTACAAAACTTTGTAACCGCCGCTTCTCGGTCTGGTGAGAATCTCGGTGCGTTTATCGACGATGTGTCCGGCTTATCCGGTCAGGAATTAAGTCGTTTTCTTTCTTATTCAGCAGGAACTTCCGGTGAAGCCAAAGCCTATCAACAAATAATTGGAGAACTGGAAGGCGAAACTCGAGATCAATTCATTTCAACAGCAGCCAATGCTGGTGAGGATGCAGGAGAATTTATCCGCCAAACTGCAAGGTTAGAAGGAGAGGATCGCAACGCATTTATAAACACTGCATCCAACGCGGGTGAAAATCTAGGAACGTTTGTAAATCAAGCTGCTAGGATGAACGATGAAAACTTGAGCGCTTTCATGTCCGGCGCGGCTGCAGCCGGCGATAATTTAAGCGGTTTTCTCGCCCAAACTGCTAGATTGGGTGAAATGGGAGAAACTCAACTAAATCAATTTCTAAATGTGGCGAATGACGCTGGTGATCGTATAAATGATGTAATTACTCAAACGGAGCAGTTATCCGGCGACAATTTGAATAATTTCTTACAAACTGCGGCGAATGCAGGGGATAATTTGGATTCATTCTTGACTACAACCGGTGAATTGGAAGGAGATTCATTAAATCAATTTCTCGCCACTGCTGCCGGAGCGGGTTCAAATGCCGGGGCATTCATTCAACAAACTGCACGAATAAGCGGAGATCAAAGAAATACTTTTATTGATGTTGCGGCCAATGCCGATGAGAATTTAAGCGGATTGGTCAATACTGCTTCACGCTTATCCGGGAGGCGTTTAAACAATTTTATAACTGGTGCGGAGCGATCAGGAGACCAGCTAGGAACCTTTATTGATGTGACCAATCGTGCTGGTCGATATCAGGGGAACTTTTTGGACCTTTCCGCTCGAATCGATGACGATCAATTCAATCAATTTCTCGATGCCGCTTCGGAGACAAGTGGGTATGGACGGTCATTTTCAATGTTTCTCCATGAAACAAGGCGGTTGAGAGCACAAAATTCATCCGCTTTAGGAGATTTTTTTGATACGGCTTCATCTATAGGCAGTAATGCGGGTTTATTCAATGAGTTTCGATCCACGATGCGGGGAATGGCACAATTCGGACCGGAAACAGAGAGAAATTTTCTCGCCGGTGCAGCGGCAGCCGATAATAATTTACGAGGGTTCATGGCGACGGCAAGAGGTATTTCCCATAGAGACCGTGATCAGCTGAACGAATTCTTGACTGCTACGGCATCCGCAGGAGATCGAGCGGAAGATGTTGTTAGAGAGGCCGGCCGGTTAAGTGGAGAATCGTTAAGAGATTTTTTACAGACAGCCAATCGGGCAGGAGAAAATTTAGGGGCTTTTCTTGATCAAAGCGCTGCACTGGGTGGAGAGGAACGCACAAATTTTATTCGGCAAGCAGCCCAATTTACCGGCGATGAATTAGGACAGTTTTTAACGGCAACGGATGCTGCGGGAGCAAATACCAGAGGATTTTTGAATACATTGAGTCAATTAGAAGGGGATTCACGGAATCAATTCGTGACAGCCGTTGCAAATGCGGGTGAGAACGCTGGGGCAGTAATTCAGCAAACCCAGCAGTTGAGCGGAAATGATTTACAAAACTTTACCACGGCCGCAGCAGGTGCGGGAGAGAATTTGGGAGAATTCCTAAACCAAACTTCACAATTGACTGGTGATAATTTAGGCAATTTTCTAGCCTCGGCTGCTGGAGCGGGTGATCAATTAGGCACGTTGATGGATATAAATCGAGAACTAGGAGAACGATCAGCTCAAACTCAAACCGCATTTCTCGATCAAACAGCACAAATGAGCGATGAGCGCCTCAATCAGTTCTTGAATACTGCTGCTAACATTGATACAAGCAATCAGGAAGATCCATATGATACACAGCAGTTTGCAACTACGCTGACCCGCCTCTCCGGTGATACACAAAATCAATTTCTAGATGTCGCCGCCGATGTTGTTGAAAATGGTGGTGATGTCGGGAATTTTTCGGCAATGACTGCACGGATGCAAATTCAGGCGGATGAAACTGGCAATACTGACATCATGGATTCGTATCTGAATGCTGCTTCGACAGCGGCTGGAGATATCAATCAATTTATTAATATGACAAAAGGCGTCTCCACGCAAATGAGTGATGAGGGATTGACATCATTCTTTGATGCAGTCTCCGCAACGGGTGAGAATTCGGGAACTTTCATTACACAGACCGACCGGATATTGAATCAGACAAATGGAGAAGGAATGGCTGAGTTGAATCAGCTGTTCACAACAACAGCCAACGCCGGTGAGAATACAGCATCTTTTATCAATCAATTGTCAGAACAAAGTGACAGCGATGTTTTGAATTTCGTCTCATCCGCCGCCAATGCCGGTGATCAATTGGAAAACTTTTTAACAACGGCGGAGCAACTCAGCGGCGCGAATGAACGCAACTACCTCTCCAATACCGCCGCTCAAGGAACAAATGCGTCTCAATTCATTTCCGAATTCAGTGGAATGATGGAGGATATCAATGCTGTCAGCGGAGGGATCACGAATCTATCGGTCAGCGATGATGGAACCATCAGCGGAACGATCAACGTGCCCGGAGCCGGTACAATGAATGCCGAATTCAGCCGCAACGATCAAGGACAGTTGACGGCAACCGGTGCTTTGAGTATCCGTGGAAACGAATTTTCCAATGCTACCGTCACCTTCAATGAGGAAGGCGCGATTGCTGACGTGTCCGGTTCGGCCACGCATCGGGCACATGGCTTTACTATCAGCTTTGGCAGTGAGCACAACTATTCTGTCAGAGGCCGTGATCTCAATTACGAATTGGGTCTCAATCAACAAACGGGTGAAGTGGAAGCCACGGCTTCTTTCCGATTCAGAGTTGGTAATTATCGCAATGGAATGTTCCAGGCGAACTACACGATGACGGATCAAGGTACTAATTTGGGGATTGAGCGATTAAGTCAATATTACAGATAAAAAAATTAACAGGCGCCAGCCAACCTTTGATGCTTAGCTAATCCTGTTGATTACATGATCCCAAAGGAACCAACGTTCTGTAGAGGCTAAAGCCGATATAAAGCACCATATAAAATATGGTGTAGATAATCAGCCACGGATTCGATTCTGGGTAAATAATCAACAGCATCAATGTCGCAAATCCCCATAAAACAGTTGCAATAAACATGAAAATTACAACCCAGCGGTGATGTGAGAGATAATTCATTCTGGAAGGATAAACATATTTGACCGGAACAAAAACCGAAACCGCCAATAATATCAAGATAGAAAAATTAATATAAGGATGCAATTCCCACACGAATAAATAGAAAACTACGATATTCCAGTAACTGGGAAATCCTCGAAAAAAATTATCTTCAGTTTTCGCATTACTTTGAGAAAACTGATATGCCGAAGCAATAATAATAACACTAGCTGTAAATAAACTTAAATTGACCGGTACCACATCGCTGACCAAAAGAAAAAAGGCGGGAACAATTACAAATGTGACATAATCAATGATGTTATCCAGAAGCGCACCGTCTATTTGTGGAATAATGTCTTTGACACCGATGCTCCTCGCTAAAAAACCGTCGGCCGAATCGATAACCAGAGTCCCCGCCATATACCAAAAAGCCTCAATAAAATTCTGTTGATGAATTTCATATATAGCCAACAGCCCTAAAATACCGCCTGTTGCGGTGAAAAGATGAACCAGCCATCCTGATATTTGGCGTGAAATAGAACTGTTATTCACTTCATTCCCCTACAACTTATTGATTATCGATAATAGGAAATTCGGTAATTCGCAGCCGGGTGCTGCCGTATGGAATCAACTCCAAATCAACAGTGGGTTGATGTGAAACCACTGGGCTTATAGGCGTCTCACCGGCTGAATTCTTTTCCAGTATCCAGTCAGGAATCATTTTACCTTTGGCCTTTAAGATAATAGGAGCATCCTCTTGTTTAAAAGGAATCTGCCCTATAGTAGATTTCTTTATAGTTATATTTTTTTCTGGATGTTCACGGTCAAGGATCAATCCATAGTTCCAATGAGTAGTTGGATACACTTCCCAGTCAGCTACCGGGAATTCATCGTGATAATCTCTGATTTTTTTGTAATACTCACCGATTTTAAGTGAATAATAAAGCGGGCCTCTTAGTATGGATACAGAATTGTTGAAGCGGGTTTCAGTCCGCAACTTCATAGGCAGTGTCAAAATAATCTTTTCACCCGGTTTCCATTCTTGATTCACAACCATAAAAGAGCCAGCTTCCGGTTTCATTATTTTCCCTTTTACTTTCAGTACCGCTTCTTGTGCCCATTCGGGAACGCGAAAATAAAGTGGAAAAGCAGCCGGTTCCTGCATCTTCAGGGTAAATTGAATTTCACCGCCAAACGGATAATCGGTTTCTTCAACAATGGTCACATCTATTCCATCGGCCACTTTTGCTTTGACTTCGCTCGGTCCGTAACAGACGGCGGCTAATCCCAGATCATGAGTGGCCATCCATAAATGCGACACGAATTTCGGCCAACCCTGATGCATATTGGATGTGCAGCAGCCGTAGTTCGGTTCGAGACCATAGATATTAGATTCATCGCTGTTGTTGCTCCATTCCCGTTTAGCAACGGTGCATAAAACTTGATTGGCCTGCTGATCATATTGATGCGCCCAGTAATCCGGTGTACACGTGCCGGGATTGGCGTTGTAAGCTAGAATTTCAAGCCGGTCGGCTAAAGCGATATCACCCAATATTTCAAACAGATTTTCCAATGAGAACATAAACTCGACCACCCCGCACAGTTCCGTACCCTGCGTTGGACTTTTGCCGGATAAATGCTCATCCCCAGAATACCGTCCTGCCGCCTGTCCATGATAACGATCCAGGCTTTGAAGGCCTTCAAAAACCGCTTGTTTATGCCGTTCATCATGGGATTGTTGATACCACACGCCTGAATGCTTTATCGCCATGGCGATATTGACCACATGGCTGGGGTGAGTATATTGAATACCTTTCTCCATCACCTCGGTTGTATAGGGAAAATTCAAAAAATAGGAAGTCCAGTCAAAACTGTTGTTGTAAATCGATTCGGCCACTTCCAGAATCTCCGGATCACCTGTCCGGCGGTAAAGCCAATAAGCACTGACCACATTTTCCATTGCACGTACACCCCGCCATGCTTTATCCGGCCAGTCGGGAGGATGAGTTTTAAGAAATGAAAAGTAATTTTTCAGCAATGAAATCACACGGGGGTCTTCTGTGGCTTCATAATATTGGGTCAGTACTTTCATGGCAACCGCTAACGGCCAGCGGTCTCTATTTTGAGAAGGGCCAAACCATCCATTTTCCTGTCCGCTGTTCAGAATCCATTCAATATACACCTTAGCTTTATCAATTAAGCGCTGATCTTCCAGAATATAAGCCAGCGGCACCAATCCATCCAAATAATAAGGTCCGCGCTCCCAGGCTTCGCCATCCTGACCTTTCCAGGCTGAATTTTTGAGCGAGGGCCAGAATTCATCAAGATGCCCAGTCAATCCGTTTGCCTGAATGACAAGTTGGTCTTTTAACCACCCCAAAGGCTTCACCGCCCCGACAGGAAGCGAGACGTATTTTTTTTGCAACAAAGGCTCTTTGTTCACCGGATAATTCTTATTCTCAGCTGAAAGCAAATTTGTTCCCAGAAATAGAAGCAGAATACTCAGAGGCAGAGTAAGTTTATATAGATTCATCGAACACTCTCCAATATAGTTATGAATATCACCATATTGTTCTTATATTTGCTGGCAGGTCAATATGAGTAGAAAAGTGAGTAGGAGTAAACTTCAATAATAATGTAACGCCGCCGTATCGGCGGCATTTCAATAATAGCCGGCAGGATGCCGGCGCTACATTTCATTCATCAGAGCTACGAGTCCGGCGCTGGGTAGAACGTGTGAGTTCTAGTACAGATCTTAGTACCTTGTTCACTGATGCGGAATCATGGAATACCTCAGCTATATCCGGATCAAGTACAACCACATTGGAACCTTCTTCTATTAAGCGATTATGATATTTCCCGCGCACAGCTTTTGAATAGTCGAAGTTATACTCAGGGCGTAATTCATCATGATTCGTATGATGTTTTTCCTTCATGCTTTTTCCTTTCATGTGCTGTAGCGCATCGTGCACTAATGATACGCAACTTTGATCCTTTTTCAGAATGCGAGACCACTAATAAACGGTTGCGAAAAGAAAAACCAATAGTTATATAACGATTTTCATCAAAAGAATGATCAGGATCATCGAATGTAGCCGAAATTGGATCATAGAAAACAGATATTGATTCTTCAAAAGAAATTCCATGTTTTTGCTTATTGGCCTTCGCTTTTATAGGATCCCATTCAAATTCCATTGTATTTCCCCTATATCAAAAAACAACAGTCAATTTATAAAAGATTTTTTTAATCTTTGCATCGTCAATGCATAAGCCTGTGCGAATAATTTCAAATCCTCTTGCAGTTCCGCAAACCAGTTAGTCAATTTGTCATACCACCAATCAGCTTCTTCGATCGGTGACAATCCTGTTGGAGGATTCATTCTCCACGTTTCAATACGCCATTTGGCCAGCCCGATATCAACGGCTGTGTCGAGCACAGGTTCGTGCAATATTGCTTTCCAGCGTTCATAAAACATCTCTTTTTCTTTTTCGATTTGTTCTAACGAAGGTTGGTTGGAGTGGACTATTTCTATCCATTGTCTCAGCCGTAACCGCCCGTTCTCCAGTAAATTCAAGTTATCGAGAATCCCTTTTTGCAGATCGGATAAGGCTAATATAATCAACTGGTTGTCAGGTTGAATTTGATTTTGAAAAAAACTGTCTAATAATGAATGGATATCTTTTCCGGTTGAATAACGTTGAAAAACTTCTCTTAGTGGAAGTTGAATAGCGCCTTTCTTTTTGGCCCCCCCTTCAGTAGCATCGATGACCGGTGTGTCCATGTTCGCAATTGTGCTTTCCAAAAGCAGTAAGGTTTGGTTAAAATAAGTGAAGGTATACACATGGTTACCTTCATATCCTTCCACTTCCACTATCGGAGTCTCTTGTGACTCCACTTTTCCGGAAAGCCGAACACTTTTTTTATTGGGATTCAACTGAACATCGGATAAATTTTCCGTATCCTCAGCGTGTGAACGTCCGGACGGGGATATCGCCAAATCCATCCCAACAAGAATAATAGGAGAACACCCCAGCTGCCGAGCCAGCGAAAACGCGCAACAGCCCACATTCATCGAACGATGAAAATTCCCGTTAACATCCAGCATCGGCGCCAGCCGCCGCAGTGTTTTAGATTCCAAATCATGCAGTGCCATTAACCGGATGTGATCGGAGAATTTATCCAATATTTCATGATAAGATTCCGGTAAAAAAGCCAGCGTAGTTTTATCCAGCGAATTTATACATTGAAAATGGTTCAAATTAAGCGGGGTAGGATCACAGGTCACAAGAATATGCGGCTGGATGCCATGTTTTAACAAAGGCTTCAGCGCAGTATCCGATGCGATCAAAACAAAACCGGATGGGAGTTTACATAATTGCTCGATATTTTTGTTTAAAGAAGGCCCCGCCCCTACTACTACAGCGGGAACACTGATAAGTTTATTTTCACAATGATCGGAAGGAACCGAGCGGAGAATCCATGGCAAATTATGAATTATATTGTATTGAATAATTTTACCCCGGTCACTTTGCACACGTATATTTTCATAGGCGAGTCCTTCCACTTTTGAAGCTATATCGAGAAATTGTCCGTATAAGGTTGGATAGTTTTTCTGAGAATCCAGGTTACTAAAAAGAGAAATTCCCCAAATACCGATTCCAGTGTAATTCCTGCGCAAAAAAGTCTCCAATTTCTGCATTTCAGAACCGACAATCCAGCACACTTTGGGATCGTAAAACAATGGTGAAGCGTCTGTTGATCTCAGAAAGTCAATAAAGTTTTCAATCGCTGGCTCCACCAAGGCCATGCGGTAGAGTTTTCCCTGATTATTGTTGTAAAGTTCTGAAATCCACTCTCCAGAGGCTAGACCGAAAACAAGAGGGAATCGGATGGAATCCGGATCGAATGAGTTTATTTTTATTTGTCGAAAAGTATCTTTTTCTTCTGTTTTCTTTGATTGGCTTGAGGTACCAGTGTAGGCACTTTCTTGAATAAAACGATACAAATCCGGATGTTTTTTTCTTATGGCTTTTAAGTTCGATTCAAGTGGAGATAATTTCCGGTCATTCAAATCTCTATCTCCCGGATTCATGAATATTCAAGGTTTACCATACCGCAATGTTTATCATGCCGGTGTTTTGGCGGCTTTTTTTTCGAGCGGCGCCGAACGTAAATAAGCCATAATAAATGCTTCCAGATCGCCGTCCATTACCGCTTGGATGTTGCCTGTTTCCACTCCAGTCCGATGGTCTTTGATCATATTGTAAGGATGAAATACATATGAACGAATTTGATTCCCCCAGGCTATATCTCTCTTCTCACCCGAAAGTTCTTCGATCTTGTCTGCCTGTTCATCTTGCATCAATTGATAGAGCCGTGAGGACAAAATTTTCATCGCGGTATATTTATTTTGCCTCTGAGAACGTTCATTTTGACAGGTGACAACTATGCCGGTCGGAATATGGGTGATTCTGATTGCCGAATCGGTTGTATTGACGTGCTGGCCTCCCGCTCCTGAAGAACGGTATGTATCGATTCTCAAATCGTTTTCATCAATGTTGACTTCCACCTCCTCATCGACTTCAGGCATAACATGAACGGCTGAAAACGAAGTGTGCCGACGGCTATTCGCATCAAAGGGAGATATTCTCACCAGCCGGTGTATTCCTGACTCCGCCCGAAGATAGCCATAGGCATACTCTCCTTTGACATGGATGGTAACGTTTTTGATCCCCGCTTCATCACCTTCCTGATAATCAACGATATCGGCTTTCCAGCCGCGAAGCTCAATGTATCGAAGATACATCCTCATCAGCATCGAGGCCCAGTCACACGATTCCGTGCCCCCGGCACCGGGATGAATGTTCAAAAAGCAATTGCCTGTATCATGTTCACCGCTCAGAGTGGCTTGAATTTCATATGAATCAAGTTCTTTTTCGAGTTCGGTTAATTCGGATTCAAATTCCTGCTCATGCTCTTCCTCGTTTTCCAGAGCCGCCATTTCCATAAGTTCACCCAGGTCTGCGAAACGGGAATACAAGCTTGAATAAGGAGTAATGATGTCCTTTAAGCGTTTTAACTTTTTAACTTGCTCCTGTGCTTCTTGTGGACGGTCCCAAAAACCCGGCTCATTCATTTTTTCTTCTAGCTGAGCCAACTCGTCCCGTTTCCCTTCTATGTCAAAGAAACCTCCCGATCTCTTCGAGACGTTGCATTGAACCTTTATGTCTTTCAATTAATTCATCAAACATAACAAACTCCTATCTATAACTACGGTAGTTCAGGCGTCCCGCCTGAAAGGGTAGCCCAGGCGTCTCGCCTGAAAAAGGTAACACAGGCGTCCCGACTGTTACCCCGGTTCACATATGGATTGCAAAACTAATAAATTTTGTTAATATTTGTTTAATTACTTTGTAATATCTTAACCATTTTGAGTAAAAATTCTTAAAGAACATAGTAAGCAGGGGCACGAAATCTGCACCCCTGCGCTAAATACATCCTCAAAAATCAATATGTTAACGAATAAATGGGTCACGAAAACAGTTACTTATATAAGTATACTCAAAAAATTATTTTTTTGAAATGAAATTTATATACCTATATTGAAATCTATTAAAAAAACAATGCCATTGCATATATATCCAGTAACAATACGAAGTGTTTCACCCCCTATACAATGCCTCCTTTCCCGCCCTACACCGGAATTCCGGGCAAACCCTACTATTTTATATTTTCACGGTTTGAACGGAACCCGGAACCAGGTTTTTCAAGACCGGTACGTGGAATTTGCCGAGGCAGTACAAAAATTAGGCTGTAACCTGCTGTCTGTTGAACTTCGCGCGCATGGCGAAAGGCGGGAGAACAAAGAATTACCTGCGATTGACAACATGATGAAAATTCTCTCTTATAAAGAAAAAAATCCGTTTGACGGAGCAATTTTGGATATTAAAAAGACAATTGACTTTATTATCGAGAAACAAATCGCTTTACCCGGACAAATTGCTGTCGCGGGTCTTTCCTGGGGAGGCATGCACGCCTTGTTTGCCTTGAAATGTGAAAGAAGGATTCGTTGCGGCCTGGCTTTGCTCCCTGTCTGCAAAATTAAAAGCATGGTGGAATTTAGAGGATTCAAAACACATGCTCTGATCGACAAATATGAACCCCTGAACTTCATAGAAAAAATTGCTCCAAAGCCGTTATTGATGATTACATCGGACAGGGATACTCGTTCGGACCCTCGATTTGCCGGTGAATTGTATGAAAAGTTATATCCGGAATATCTATCAGAAGGTGCCTCAGAGAAATTGGCTTATTACATGCTGCTTAATTGGGGTCATGCTTATCATCCCAAAATGACCGAAATGGCGATGGAATGGTTCAAAAAGTACTTATTGGTAGAACCGGAATCCCCAAGGTTTGATTAGGAATTTATAGATGCAACAATCTCAACCAGTCTCTGTTATCATACCCGCATTCAATGAAGAATCTTCGATTGGTCAGGTCGTCCAAAATATACACGATATTTTAACCAATAGAGATTATGAAATCATTGTAGTGGATGATGGGTCGACCGACAATACTGCAGAAAACGCGCGTTCCTCAGGAGCTCAAGTTTTTCAACACCGGACAAATAAAGGATATGGAGCATCTTTAAAGTCGGGAATACGTCATGCCCAACACGAATTGATTGTCATTCTCGACGGAGACGGCCAACATGCACCACGTGATATCGTTTCTCTTCTCCAAAGAATGGAAGAAGGCTTTGATTCGGTTATCGCCGCACGGGAACCTTCCTCATTTCAAACAAAATCCCGAAAATGGGGTAAGAATTTTTTGCGAAGATTTGCCGAATACCTGCTTGGAAAATGCCCTGAAGACATCAATTCCGGTATGAGGGCTTTCAGAAAAACCGATGTAATACCCTATTTTGCCATTCTTCCTAATGGTTTTTCATTTTCCACAACTTTAACTCTAGCCATGTTGAAAGACGCTTATGAATTGGGAACCATACCAATCACTACGGCACCACGCCAGGGAAGGCACAGCACCGTCACAACCAAAGATGGTTTTCAGACCCTTCTTTTGATTATCCGGGTAGCGACATTATTCAATCCTTTGAAAGTTTTTGTACCTATCAGCTTGATTTTGTTTTTCTTAGGTTTTTTTTATGCGGGATTTGACCTGATGCGGAAATTTAACATACCGGACGGTGCTGTGATTCTTATGCTGACCGGTGTCATTGTATTCTTTTTTGGAATTATATCGGATCAACTCTCTTCCATGCGGCGGGGAGGATAGAGATAATTTAGAGACCGTGCTTCTGGATAATACCACTGCTGCCGATTCCATTGGTGGGATTGTATTCCATCCACATGATTTGCCTGTCGCCCACCTCCACCCAGGGGAAATCGGTTGAGTTGGGACCGATTGTATCCACCATCCAGAGCGTTTTTTCAGGTGTGGCAAGGTTGTTCCAATACCAGGTTGGGGGAGAACCGGTTACATCGACAAAGTATTGCCAGTTATAATACCAATAGCCATTATATTCAGAGAAAGGGCTGTTTACCGAACCGGCGGCGATATAGGATACAGGTGTCGTCAAAGAATTCAGCAGTGAAAGATGTTTAGGTTTGATCATCACTGTCGTTCCGGTCCCGTAGTCTATATTAGGAATATTGTTGAAGTCCACACGATAAGCCATGATCGCATTCGTGATCGAGCGGATATCGGATTGGCTGCGCGCAACTTTGGCTTTGATTTGCGCATTCAAGAAATTCGGAAGCACAATCAGAGCCAAAATGCTGATAATGGCTACAACAACAAGTAATTCAACAAGTGTAAACGCTTTTTTATTCATGGCCGGAACTCTTTTATTTATTTTTTTTAAAACCGGCTTTCATTTCAAACAATAGTTTAAGGCTTTTGAATCATCAACACAATATTATATGACAATTTATTACGTTTTAGATAAAGTAATTAGGAAAGATATTTTATATATTATTGGTTAAGGATCATCAGACAAAAAATAGAGAGGATTTGAATATGAACAAAAGAACAAAATTTTTTGTATTTTATTTGTCAATTGGACTACTTTTTACCACTTTCTGTACTTCTATACTGGCTGAAGTACAAATTGAATTCGGTCAAATTTTTGGTGTTGGAAAGCGGGCCAGCACAATCGGCTCAGGTGATTTGAACGGTGACGGATACGTTGATCTCGCTGTTGCAAATATATTCAGCGATTCCTTGTCGCTGGCTTTCAATGATGGAAGCGGATCATTTACCCAATTCCAGGAAATCCCCCTGGAAAATGATCTGAAACACCCAGTTGCTCTTAGCGTTGGTGACTTGGATGGTGATGGACGCGATGATATAGCAGCCGCTCAGGTACAGAATATCGAAAGCACCATTATCCCCTTTAATACCTCCTCGGTTATTTTTTTCTTTTCGAATGAAGATGGAACCTATACTCAGATGTCTAAAGAAGTGCGGGGAGTACCTTCTTCAGTCATTATCCATGATGTAGATGGGGACGGACTAAATGATGTGGTAGTAGGAAATAATGGCGAAACAGCCTTTGACTTCGCTCAAAGTGGTTCCATTATCCAAATCGATACCGGCATCGATCTCGTAACAAATTGGGGGGACCGCATGTTCAGTGATCCTTCTCCAGTGGATATCGAGGGAAGCGTTGTCAATGAAGTAGCCTTTGATTACAACAACGATGGATATGAGGATGTGGTCGGTGTCAATCAAGGAGTCCCGGAAATCAATCCTTTAACCCTTGATTTAACTGTAAAAAATCCTAATATCAGTCTTTTCAGAGGAACTCCAAGCGGAATTACGGCTTTTACAACTATTTCTTTGGAATATCCACCGTGGTCACTGGATTTGGAGGATATAGACGGAGATGGTTTGCAGGACATTGCTGTCACGTTGGTTGGTAAATCCGATCCCAACAACTTTTTGTCCTTCTTGGGCGAAGATGCTTCTGTCCAAATATTTACAAACACGGGTGCAGGATTCTCCTTGTTTAAAGAAGTACCGGTAACCGGGGTAGCATATAGTGTTTTGGCGAATGATTTTGATATGGACGATGATACGGATTTGATCGTCTCGGGTCAAGAAATCGTGGTTCGAGTTGAAGGGAATGAATTAATTCCGAAATTGCGGTTGTATGAAAATGATGGCGATAACAATTTCACCGAAGTGGCCGTCTTGGATGTGGAAGAAGAGCCGCGCTTTGCTCTCGCTGACGATTTCGACCAGGACGGAGACCTTGATCTAGCGATACTCTGCACCATCATCGATGCGGATAAACCCATGAATGCGGTCAATGGCCAGGTTTACATCTTTTATAACAAAATCCAAACTGCTGTTGCTGATTGGCAGCTGTATTGATCAAAAATAATCTGAAGAGAACTCATAAGAAGTGTGGACTATAGCACTCCTTTTTTACTTTTCCCGCCAACAAATTCTTGAGGTCAACCTGACACCATGGTAATGTAGTGGAAAATTCCTGATATTCAAATTCAGCGTAGTCTGGAGGATCGTCAAATGGATAAACACTCACATTCATCAGCTCGCACCACCACTCAGTTTTATAAAAGAAGATCGTTCCTGAAATGCTGCACAGTCTGCACCGCTTGTGCCACTGTTTTACCTATGACCGTTTCCCGTGCCTGGTCTATTCCGGTGAATGCGATTGACTGCGGTAAACCCAATATTCGCCTAGTCTTTTCTCACATCCCACCCGATAAACCCACCTGGCCCAATATGGGGTATGATTATGAAGCACGCAAGAAAGAATTAACCGATCAACTTAATAAAAAGTGCCCAAACATTGAATTTCATCCGACAACGGTTCTAAAAAGTGAAGATGCAGAGCGATTGCTGAAAGAAGACGAAGGCATGGACGGTTATGTTGTTTATCTTCTCGGCCTATGGACAGGTGCTGCCAGAACCATCGCCGGATCTGGAAAACCCACGGTCTTTGTTGACGATCTTTATGGTGGGTCCGGCGAATTCTTGATTGAGTATGCTCGCGCCAAACGGAAAGGATTGAAGGTCGCTGGTGTCTCTTCAACCCGGTTCTCCGATGTAGCCGATACTATAAATTGCTTTGACTGCCTTAAAAAACTTCAATATTCCCGCATTATCGATGTTACAGACCGGGAATCGTTGCGAGGTCTTCCGGAAGCCATTGAAGAAGTCTTTGGCACCAGCCTGGTTCAGGTTTATTCGGATGAGTTTAACGAAGCCTATAAGCAAGCCGATTCCGAGAAAGGAAAAGAATGGGCCGAGAAATGGATCAGAAACGCCCGCCATGTGGTTGAACCTTCGCGGGAAGAAATCCAGAAGTCCGGCATAATTTATGTCGGTATGCAAAACCTGATGGAGAAATACAAGGCCCAGGCTATTGCAGTAGATTGTTTGGGATTATATTATGGCGGAAAACTCCCAGCATATCCCTGCCTTGGATTTTTCCAACTGAACAATGAGGGATTCGTTGGAGCGTGCGAAGCCGACCTGCAATCCACCATTACGATGCTGACAATGAGCTATCTGGTTAATAGACCTGGATTTATTTCAGATCCGGTAATTGACACGTCCAAAAACCAGGTCATTTACGCTCATTGTGTAGCTCCAAACAAAGTCTATGGCCCTGATGGCCCAACCAATACGTACGATATTCGCTCCCATTCCGAAGACAGAAAAGGCGCCGCTATTCGTTCACTAATGCCGTTGGGTGAAATCACCACCAGCCTCAAATTCGATCCGAAAGATAAAGAAATGATTATTCATCAGGGGACTACTGTGGATAATATCGATGTAGACAAAGCCTGTAGAACCAAACTCGCCGCTGAAGTTGATGATATTCATGGTTTAATGACCGAATGGGATGAATGGGGATGGCACCGGGTAACTTTTTACGGCGACCACAAACACCTGCTTCATTCTTTCTGCGATTTAGCGGGCATAAACGTAAAAACAGAAGGGTAATAGTAGAGACAATCTGCTTCTATTCATTTAATCAATGGCACAACGCAATGTATCCAATGACCTTCAACCATTTTAAAGTTTGATACCTGTTCATCTATTCTATTCTCCAATAAACAAGCCTTTTATCCAATCTTTTCTTTAGTATTTTAGTCATTTTTACGCGGCTGTCATTAATTTTTTCAAAAAAAAACAGGGCATGCACTTGTGGGTATATTTTCTAATAAATCAAATACTTATTGAATATTAAATCAAACTCTTTCAAGTGGCAATGTTGAAAAAATAACAAGAAATTTTGTTTATTATGTTGACAAACCAGTATTATATTGTATATAATAAATATACAAAATGAGTCTTTTTATCATATTAAAGTTATTCCCCAGAGAAGGAGGTTCGTTATTGTGCCATGGTAAAACAACAAATTGAAAAACAGCAGTTTCCATTAACTTTTGAATGTGACACCGCGCCTTGGCAACAGATTAAACTATTTTTAAGGTCTTCACTTGAAACATTGAGCAAAAATAATGCTGAAAGTTATGCTCAATCCAAAGAAAGGGTACAGCAATATTTTGAAGACAATCCACTAAAACTGCCGAAACCCATCGTAACCGATGAAGACGCCAAGGCGGTTTTAACTGCAGTATTCGAGACGGAACAAGAGTTGGTAAGTAAGAATGCTCAATACGAGGAAACATATAGACGGGTTGGGCGGCATGTAAGAGAATATTTATCCGATTTCTTACTAAAAAACCATTTGGGCTTTCTCAATGATATCCTATCGAGTGAGGATAATCATAAGATAAAAGAAATGGCCGAAATGCTTGATGTTTCAGACCGTTTTAACGGTTCCAAGGCACTGAATCGTCTGAAAAAAAAGGTAGCGATTTATAGGGATGTTGGCTCATTTGTCCATGTTCAAGAACTCTCCCTATCCGCTGTGAAAGTTCAGTCACGTTCCGATGCAAGGGCAAAACGCGGTAATTTGTGGACTGTGGACCGAAAAGAAAAATTCGGTTTTTTGGAGCAACTTTCGGACGATGGAAAAGTATGCCCTCCTTTTACAGAAGAGGATCTGGAATTTCTGGTTAGTCAGTCAAGCCTTGACATGCTGCGTCAGAAAACCGGTCTTCTTTTGAATGAACTAGGGTACATCGAACCAAACCGGCTTAAGGCCAATTACTCACGCCTGCGGGATCACCTTATGCGGAGTAAACAACGGCAATCGGATTATGAAAAAAGGCGTGAACTTCTGCTTAAACTGGGAGCCTCACCTGAGCAGGTTGATTATATATCCGCTCGGGCCACGTACCAGACCATGAAAAATCTGCTAAAACTGGCAAAAGGCAAATTGGCTATTTCGGATCTAATGGGCGGAAAAAGAACCATCCGCAAATTGTTGAGAAAAAAAGGTCAGGCCAGGAGCAATGCGGAAGTTTCTATCACTCAATATCTCGTGAAACATGAAAATATATCACAGAGTGTCGCCCATAATTACGCCAAAACACGGAAAAATCACTCCATCCATCATCTAAGGGAGACCATCTCCTTTCTCAAGGAAAATTACCGGAGAATCTACAGAAGTCATTGGGGATTCCCCATCCAGGAAAACGTTCTTCAGCGTGCTTTGGAACAAGGATTGTCGCGTCAAAAACTGAGCAAAAGGGCTTTGACGACTAAAGACTTTGTGAACGATCTGCGCCGAGCGCTGGCATTGGAAGAAGCCTTGGTTGTTAAAGAACAGGATAAACTGACACCTGAAGCCCGCCGGGTGGCTTTGACTCCACTCAAAGAAGTGCTGGACTACGAGACAGACACCGACACACGGAAACAACTGTTTTTCATCTATGAACTGTTTTGCGAGTATGGATTTTGTATCCCCAAGGACAAACTCAGACAAATCTGCTTACAAAATCCAAAACTCTTTCCGACAACACGCAAAGTTCGTGACGCTTTGGAAATTTTAAACGGTGCCTATCGCGCGGTCGGACAACATGGCGAAACACTCTGCGTCCTGCCAGATTATCTCCGCTTACCCAAAGAACAGCAACAAGCGGTGAGTTATTGAGATAACACTGAATAAGTATTACTTTGATCCATCCTCCCTACCTTCTAAGAACAAGTGCCTGATGTTTATCGTCAGGCACTTGTTCAAGAAGATGATTGCTTTTTTGTAATATTTACAATGGTGTTAGAAATAATCTATCTAGAATCGATATATCTGGTCTATCATGTACGATCTCGGAGCCGGTCATTCCATATTGTCAGATTCAGACAATTACCGCCGGACACCAAAATTACTCAGCTGCCAAGAGGGGAAGGAACAT
>CAZXSQ010000066.1:10102-18566 GCA_964643335.1 uncultured bacterium | reverse complement strand
GGTCGAATTGCCCACCACACGAAGTGTACTAAGTGATACGCTTTGGGCTGTACGCGGGGAGGGAGCGAATTGCGTTACCCGCAATTTGGAATCCGGATATGTTCTTACTCGTTCATTATCTCCATCGCGAGCGAAATCGATTTTGAGCGGCTTTGCGCAGATCAGCCGGTTTTTCCCACCGGGGCGTCATATTTTGGCACAAATCGAGGAGGAAATGATCGAGGTTCTTTTCCCTGATGCTCCCCCTGGCCGGGCGATTTTGTTCGAGGATCAATATATTTCCACGGGTGGCCAACTTTATGAAATCTTGACGGGTCGTGATCGTTTCATCGCCGATTTGCGTCGAAGTTTATACCAGCGGCTTAGCAGTGATGGAAAAACTCCCGGTTTGATCTGTCACCCTTACGATGTCTGTGCTTTTTTAATTGGAACGGAAGCGGGGATTGTCATTACCGGCAGCGACGGTAAACCTCTTGATGCTCCAATGGATACAATATCGCCTGTGGATTGGATCGCATATGCAAATCCTTTTATCCAAAAAGAAGTAGAACCGGTTTTATTTAAATTATTACACAAATATGGCTTATAGACTGAAGGATGAACATAGGGATTCAATTAAGTAAATCTTGCAAACGTTTGTTTGGTTCCGGGCGTACTTTGGTTTGTGCATCCGCTCCAGGCCGGTTGGATGTCATGGGAGGTATAGCCGATTACTCTGGGTCATTGGTATTACAAATGCCGATCAAGCAATGCACTTCGGTTATATTGGCACTGAGAGACGATGGAGTGGTCAACATTCACAGTGAATTAGCTGAGAAAACGGAGATGAATTCTGATGTACAGTTTGAATTGAATCAGTTCTCGGTAATTCAACAGGGAAATGACTATTCCACTATCCGCACAATGCTGGCAGAGACTCCCGGAACCGAATGGGCGGCGTATGTACTGGGCTGCTTATTGGTTTTAAATAACGAGAAAGAGGCGGGGATTAAAGGGGCTGATGTTTGGATTGAATCTGAAGTACCAATCGGCAAAGGGGTATCCTCTTCAGCAGCGATTGAAGTTTCAACTATGATGGCTCTTTGTGCGGCTGCCGGGATAGAACTTGAACGGGAGGAACTGCCGCTTCTGTGCCAGAAGGTTGAAAATCTTATCGTTGGCGCTCCATGCGGTATTATGGACCAATTGGCCTCGTATCTTGGTCAGGAAAAACGTTTATTACCCATACTTTGCCAGCCTCACACAGTTTTTCCCGCTTTGGAGATTCCCCAAAATGTTTCTTTTGTTGGGATTGATAGTGGAGTCCGCCATACAGTGAGTGGGGCCTCTTATGGTGATGTCCGCATTGCCGCTTTTATGGGATATTCCATTATTGCACAGAACATAGGGACCACTACAGAAGATTTGAAATCGGCTTGTAAAAGCCGAAATTATAAAGCTCTGCCTTATTCAGGCTTTCTAGCCAATATACCTCCATCCATGTTTGCAACACAATTCAGAAAGCTTTTACCGGAGGGATTATCAGGGAAAGAATTCATTGAACGATATAAATTGACTCATGATCCAGTGACGACCATACATCCGGATGATGTTTACGCGATTCAAAATTGCGCGGCACATCCGGTTTATGAGAATTTCCGGGTGCAAGATTTCGCCCTGCTTTTGGAGGCTTTAAATCGGGATTCTATTCCCAGAACAGAAAAGAAGAAGTATCTCGAAATGTTGGGTGAACTGATGTATCAATCTCACGCCAGTTATTCCCTATGTGGATTGGGTAATACTTTTACTGATGAATTGGTTGAATCCGTTCGCACAGCAGGGCCAGATGCAGGATTATATGGTGCGAAAATTACCGGCGGAGGCAGCGGCGGCACTGTGTGTGTTCTGTGTGAAGGCCGCCGGGGAGTCGCTGCTGCAAAATCGATTGCAGACGAGAATGCGAAAAAACATGGCATTAAAACGATTGTTTTTGATGGTAGCGGAGATGGAGCGCTGCAACGAGGAGTTCAGTCCATAAAATTATAAGTTATAATTGGTCTTTTTAGTACGTTTGTTATATTTGCATAAACATTGACAGTATTCTATCCAAAGGATAAAGTTTACGGTCTACCTGTTCTTTTACGTAAAAAAGCCTGAGCAGGCTAATTCTTCTTTTTATTTTTCCCATAAGGAGTTCATCGGATTATGCAGAGGGTACCTGTTTGGAAAATTGTGGTCATTGTTGTTGTCGTTTTACTTTCCCTCTGGATGTTGGCGCCAACGATATCGTTTTATTCTTACGAACCGATTGTGCGGAATTCCGGCATTACACCAGAAATAGCAAAAATTCAGCAGCAACTTGAAGAAGAGCCACCTCAACAGGAAGCCATGGAACTGACCAACAGGCTGACGGATTTACGCGAAGATTTTCGTGAGATGCGGAATGACAGCATCAGCCTTGGCCTTGATCTCCAGGGGGGAGTGCACCTGGTGATCGAGGTAGATCATGAAAAATTTAAAGCCGATCTGTTGGAAAAGAATCCGGACATGAATGAAGAAGAATTAGAATATGCGCTGGATATGGCGCTTGAGAGTGCTGCTGCGGTGGTTGAAAACCGTGTGAACCAATACGGTGTTACCGAGTCAGCTATAGTAAAACAGCCTCCTTACCGCTTAGTGCTTGAATTGCCAGGGGTCAGTGATCCGGATCGCGTTCGTGAACTGGTTCAGGCGGAAGCCCAACTTCAGTTCCATATTGTTGCTGAACGTGAAAGGTTGGGTTCGTTGGTTGAAGATATCGATGCCCTGGTTCCTGAAGATTTCCAGAATATTCTGGCCGGAGCCGATCCCTATCGCGGTGCCCTAGTGGTTCAGCACCCTCATAATGTAGAAATCGTTCAAAATATTCTGGAAAGGGAAAAAGTAGAAAGTGTTATCGATCGTGATCTGACATTCAAGTGGGGGCAAGTTGAAGAACCGAATCTTCAATATGATTTCCAACACAAATATTTATTTCTCCTTAGAAAGAAAGCGGAGATAACCGGAGCGAACCTCAATACCGCCTGGTTTTATCTTGATCAACAAAATAAGCCGAAAGTATCACTTCACTTTGATTCAACCGGCGCCCGTATTTTTAGCCGGGTCAGCAGGGATAACCTCCATGAATATCTAGCCATTGTTTTGAATGATATAGTGTACGCTGCACCAGAGATTATTACCGAAATTCGCGATGGCCGCTGCGAGATTACCGGCATCGATGAAATTGAGGAAGCACGCCATATTTCCGTAATTCTTCGCGCCGGTGCTTTGCCGGCCCCTCTCCGGATTGCAGAAAGCCGTGTAGTTGGACCTTCTTTGGGACAAGATTCAATTCAAAAAAGTCTCCGAGGAGGCATCATAGGTGGTCTTTTTGTCCTGATTTCCATGGTGGTTTATTATGCGCTTGCTGGCGTGGTTGCTGATTTCTGTGTGGTCTTTGCACTCTTTTTACTGATCGCGGGTATGGCCATGTTTAGAGCCACTCTTACTCTTCCGGGCATCGCCGGTATTGTGTTGATGATCGGTATGGCTGTTGATGCCAACGTACTTATATTTGAACGTTTGCGTGAGGAGATGAAAGGAAAAAGAGCGAAAACTATTCAGCTTGTCCTGGAAAAAGGTTACAGCCGTGCGTTCATGACCATTTTTGATGCCAATATTACGACATTAATTACCGCGCTGGTTCTTTTCCAGTTTGGAACCGGACCGATCAAAGGATTTGCGGTCACACTGTCTTTGGGTATTCTCGTCTCCATGTTCTCCGCAATTTTCGTATCTCGTGTCATTTTCGATGTCATGGTCGGTCAGGGAGTCAAAGACCTTTCGCTTGGAAAATACCGACTGTTCGAAGCCCCCAATTTTGATTTCTTCAAACAGCCTAAGCTGTACATGGGAATCACCGGTCTTTTTGGGCTGCTGGGATTCATTTTCCTGGTCTTGAACTGGGGAAGTTTGAAGGGAATTGACTTTGCCGGAGGGGCGGAAATCCAAGCCAAATTTGATGAACCGGTGCCTGTAGAAGAAGTGCGGGGTGGTTTGGCCGACATTGGCCTTGCTGATTCAGTGATCCAGGAAGTCCTGGATGAAGAAAATCAAGTCATGATTCGCGTGCGGGAAGGTGTGGTTGAAAGCCCTCTTGAACTGGAAAATCGGGTAAAAGAGGCCTTACCCAATCGATCCGTTGATGTGCTCAGTTCGAACATTGTTACTGGAAAGGTTGGCAGTGAACTGCTTTTGAAAGGATTGTACTGTATTATTTTTGCTAGTATCGGCATCTTGTTATATATTACCGTTCGCTTTGAATTCCGATTTGCCGTTGCATCGGTTGCGGCGTTGTTCCACGACCTTCTATTTACACTGGCTGTGCTGGCCTTAACGGGTACGGAATTCAATTTGCCTATTATCGCCGCCTTGTTGACGGTTCTTGGTTATTCGCTTAATGATACAATCGTGGTCTTTGACCGTATTCGTGAAAACTACAGTTCCGCCATACTCAATTTCAAGGACGTGGTCAATCAAAGTATCAACCAGACGCTTTCAAGAACCGCAAATACTTCTGTGACAACTTTATTTGTTATCTTTTCGTTGTATTTATTAGGGGGATCGGTGATTCATGATTTTGCTTTAACGTTAATGATTGGTATTATAATAGGTACTTATTCATCAATTTTCGTTGCCAGTCCTGTACTGCTTTTGATGGGCAAGGAATATAGAACCGTTCCCGCCCAAAAGTCGAAGCAGCTGAAAGCGGAAACGGCTTCTTAAAAGCAGTAATACAGCCGTTAAGGTTTAAGAATTTTGGGCAAAGCCCGCTTCAAGAGAAAAGCGGGTTTTGTTTTTTTATACATTTTGACGAGACATTTCAAAAATACTCTTTGTATGAAAAATGCGGTTGCTAAAATTATAATACGCATTAATTAAGGAGGTGGCTAATAGATGGCCCGAAGAGTGTTTATTATTGTGCTTGTGCTAATTATTGTAGGGGCTTTGGGGACTGCCTATTATCTGGCGAAAGTACGGAAGACCAATGAAACCGGCTGGGAGAAAATTCACGTAGCCGAAGCGATGATAGAAGCCGAAGATTATCAGAATGCAGTAAATACTCTGCTGCCAGTGGTTCAACTTGGTAAAAGGTTCGAGGCGCCTGAAGTGGCTCTCTATACCCTGGCTTGTGCTTATGACGGCGCTGGCTCCAGTGAGTCACATGTTATTTGGCAAAAGTTGGTCGAAAATTATCCGGACAGTCAGTATTATGAGGAAGCCCGGCTGCGTCAGGCTCAGTCGCTGGAGAAAACCAAGCCAGAAAAAGCAAGACAGATTTATCAGGAGTTATCCCAAAGTTCGAACTTGCAGGTTCGCCATACATCGCTGCTTGGACTCGCAAAAACGTTTGAGACGGAAAATAATACAGAAGAAGCGAAAACTCTCTATTACGATATTCTGAACTCGGCCACCGATACGGTTTTGATTGCTCAGGCGAAGGATCGCTTGACTGAAATCAATTCCGAACGGCTGTGGTCTCCGGTTCTGGATGAATTTTGTAAATTGTATGAGGTGCAGCGGGGTGATGCTCCCGTTGAAATTGGCCAGAAATTTAAAACCACTGCCTGGTTTATACTTGAGGCCAATGGCTTGGGCAAAAAACATCCTAAACCCGGACGCCGAGTCAAAGTTCCAAAAGAACCCTTCTGGATTGTGGTGGACAAAAGCAATTGCCGGTTGAATCTGTTGACGGCAAGTGGACGCTTCATCAAGTGGTATCCGGTTGGTATCGGAGAACAGAGTTACAAAACACCCGCGGGTGAGTACAAAATCGAAACCAAACAAGTTGAACCTCGCTGGTACAGCCCCAATGACGGGGTTATTCCTCCCGGTGATCCGAAAAATGCACTCGGCAGCCGTTGGATGGGTATTGGCAGCAGTTTGGGGATTCACGGAACCAATGATCCCGACACGGTTGGTTACCGCAAAAGCGCCGGGTGCATTCGAATGTATAACCATGCCGTGGAGGAATTGTATAAGCTGGTTACTTACGGTACCCGCGTGACAATAACTGAAAATATGAATACGGACGAATCATTATGAGTCAAAATTTACTTCGGCTTGGTTTGCCGAAAGGCAGCCTGCAGCAATCGACTTTCGATCTTTTCCGCAAGGCGGGATATTCCATTACGGTTCGCGATCGCTCCTATTATCCCGATATTGATGATCCGGAAATTTCTGTGGTTCTTTTGCGCGCGCAGGAAATGTCCCGCTATGTCGAGGACGGTGCACTTGATGCCGGTATTACCGGATATGATTGGATACAGGAAAATAATTCGGATGTCCACCCCATTACGACCTTGATGTATTCAAAAGCAACATCCAGACCCGTAAGATGGGTTCTTGCCGTACCCAATGATTCGGATATTCGAAGCATTAAGGATCTTCAGGGGAAACGCATTGCCACGGAATTGGTCAACGCCACTCGCCGGTACTTGCAACAACAAGGAGTCGAGGCGGAGATTGAATTTTCATGGGGCGCTACGGAAGTCAAAGTTCCGCAACTGGTGGATGCCATCGTCGATGTGACCGAAACCGGCTCCTCGCTCCGTGCCAATAACCTGCGTATTGTTGAGACCTTTTTTGAATCCCAAACCCAGTTCGTCGCCAATTTGGATTCCTGGGAAGATAATTGGAAACGGGATAAATTGGGACGCATTTCTCTGCTGCTTCAAGGGGCTATTTGTGCGAATGACAAAGTTGGACTTAAAATGAATGTGCGGATTGATGATCTGGAAAAAGTTTTGCAGGTGCTTCCGTCCGGTCTCACCAATCCAACCGTTTCCAATCTTCACCAAGAGGGATGGCGGGCATTGGAGATAGTCGTGGAAGAAAAAATCGTCAGGGAAATTATTCCTGATCTTAAGCGAGTTGGTGCAGAAGGTATTATTGAGTATCCTTTAAACAAAATAATCCTGTAAAACTAAGAATATTCAGAAAAAAGATGAGCGATCGCGAACTGTTCTCGAAACATCTGATTGAGGCACTGCCCTACATCCGCTACTTCTATGCCAAAACCATAGTGATCAAGTACGGCGGTGCGGCGATGTCCGACGAATCCCTGAAACAGGAGTTTTGCCGTGATATCGTCCTGATGGATTATGTGGGAATGCGCCCCATCGTTGTGCACGGAGGCGGGCCGCAAGTCACCGCTTTGATGAAAAGGCTCGGAAAAAATGCGCAGTTCGTCGACGGGTTGCGCGTGACCGATAAGGAGACCATCGATATCGCCGAAATGGTTTTGACCGGCGGCGTCGGCAAGGATATTGTCGCTCGTATCAACCTGGAGGGAGGGAATGCTGTAGGACTTTCCGGGAAAGACGCGAATCTTATCCGCACGAAAAAATTTATTCATCGCAGTTTGATTGACCCGACACAGGAAATCGACATCGGATATGTTGGTGAAGTGGAATCCATCAATCCTCAAGTATTGAATACTTTGGAAGACGGTGGATTTATTCCGGTTATTTCATCCGTGGGTATGGGTTCGGATGGCCATGCCTACAATATCAACGCCGATACGATGGCAGGAGAGATCGCTCGAGCCCTGAAATCGGAACGTTTGCTACTGCTCACTGACACGCAGGGAATTTTAAAACAGAAAGACGACAATCAATCACTGATTACCTCGCTCAGTGCCAGCGATGCGCAAGCCTTGATTACCTCCGGAGTGGCACAGGGGGGCATGATCCCCAAGATTCAATCCTGTCTTCGCGCTCTTGGAGGTGGCGTCAAAAAAACTCATATTATTGATGGTCGCATGCCTCATTCCGTGCTTTTGGAACTTTTAACCGATACGGGAATTGGTACACAGATTTATCCGGATGCATAATTGATCAAATGTTAGGCCTGAATAATTCAGTACTTTGTTTTGAATCCTTATGGTGAAAGGAAATTTGAAATGACTACTCCGTCTGATCTCATTCGTTCACGTGCCGAAAAATTCTTGATTGGCAATTACGGTCCACGCGACATGGCACTTGTGCGAGGCAAAGGCTATTACGTCTGGGATGCAGACAAAAATCGATACATTGACCTTCTTAGCGGTTTGGGGGTCAATAATCTTGGGCATTGTCATCCCAAAGTGGTAGCCGCTATTCATGCCCAAGCCGAAAAATTGCTCCATGTATCCAATTTATATCTGATTGAACCCCAAACCGACTTGGCTCAGCTGCTGGTTGAACACAGCTCCGCTGATAAAGTTTTTTTCTGCAACAGCGGAACCGAGGCGGTGGAATCTGCGATTAAAATGGCACGTAAGTATTCTTTGGATCAGCATGGAGAAGGCAGACATCGTATTGTTGCACTGGACAACTCCTTTCATGGCCGAACGATGGGGTCTCTTTCTGCAACCGGCCAGACGAAGTACCATAAAGGTTTTCAACCGCTGCTTGAAGGCTTTATT
>CAZXSQ010000066.1:0-10092 GCA_964643335.1 uncultured bacterium | reverse complement strand
CCGATCAACGATATCGACACCTTATCAAAAGCAGTTGATGATACTGTTTGTGCTGTGATGATTGAGCCGATACAAGGGGAAGGCGGCGTTTACCCATGCTCAACCGATTATGTACGTGAAGTGCGTGCTTTATGTGATAAATACCAGTTGCTTCTCATTTTCGATGAGGTTCAGTGTGGTTTGGGAAGAAGCGGCCATCTTTTCGCCAGTGACGAATTCGGTGTCGAACCGGACATTATCACGCTGGCCAAAAGCCTTGCGGGAGGTGTGCCAATTGGTGCTCTACTCGCTAAGCAAGCCCCGGCAGATACATTGATAGCCGGTTCTCACGCCGCTACATTTGGGGGGAATCCACTGGCCTGTACCGTCGGAGTGGCTTCTTTGAATGTCCTTCTTGAGGAACAACTTCCCCAACGGGCTGAACGGATGGGGGCGGCGTTTATGCAAAATTTGAAATCATTGCAGGGAAAACATGAGTCCATAAAAGAAATTCGAGGCCGTGGACTTATGATCGGCCTGCAGATGAATTTCCCCGTGGCCGAGATCATTAAAAAATTGCGTGAACGAGGTTATCTGGCAGGTCCCGCTGGTCCCAATGTGTTAAGGTTTCTGCCTCCATTGATCATCGCTGAAGATATCTTGAATGATGTGGTCAATGTATTGGATGAAATTTTGGATGAAATGAAATAGTGGGAGTGCGGGCTTCCTGCCCGCGCAGGTGGAGGGGTGGCAAGGGGTGTGCTGTTTACACCCTTGACGCATTCACAAGGGTACAAACGACGTACCCTTGGCACCCGGGTAAGGATAGGTGATAAGTTTTCTTAAACGGAAAATGCGGACAAGAGGTCCGCACCTTTTTTTTAGGAGAGATATCCATGAAACGTGATCTTCGAACGGTTTATGACTTAAGCAGCGATGAACTTCAATCCATTTTGGATTTAACCGCTGAAATGAAGAACAATCCTGAGAAATATGCATCTTGTCTGGCTAGAAAGACTATGGTGATGATCAATGAAAAACAGTCTCTTCGAACTAAAGTTACTTTTGAAGCGGGTATTCAACAACTGGGCGGTTATTCTGTTTATCTGACGAACAATGATATTAATCTTGGTAAACGGGAACCGGTGAAAGACGTCGCCCGCAATCTCTCCAGATGGGTCAATATTCTGGTCGCTCGTGTTTATAAACATTCAACTATCGATGAATTGGCGGAATATTCAACAATCCCAGTGATTAATGCTCTTTCTGACGACAGCCATCCTTGTCAGGCGATAAGTGATTTGTTTACACTCTGGGATCATTTTCGCAATCCGGAAAGTGCAAAAGGATTGAAGTTGACTTATATCGGAGACGGTAACAACGTGTGCAATTCACTTATTCGCATTGCGGCTTTGTCCGGTATTGATTTAACTGTATGCACACCTGCTGGCTATGAACCCGCTTCCGAATTGATTCAGGAAAGTGTAGAAAAGGGCGGCCAGGTTGTCTATGAAAAAGAACCGAAAAAAGCCGTTGCCTCTGCCGACGCCGTTTACACCGATGTCTGGACCAGCATGGGACAGGAAACCGAAGCGGAAGAACGCCGCCAAACCTTTCAGCCTTATCAGGTTAATGAGGAATTGATGGCCTTCGCTCCGGTTCACGCCGTGATCATGCATTGCCTTCCCGCTCATCGTAATGAGGAACTAACCGATGCGGTTATTGAATCGGAGCGCTCTATTGTTTTTGAACAAGCAGAAAACCGTCTTCATGGCCAAAAAGCCTTGATGTGTTTTCTTATGCAATTTGCACAAACAATTCCAATATCATGAAGAAAAATCTTCTACTTGAATCCTTTCGATATTAGGGGATCTTTTCGTTTGGCTTGACAGAATACAATGGTTCTATTAGCCTCACTATAATATATTTCTTTTCCTTAACTCATAGGAAAATCAACAATCTTTATAAGAAGAATTTAACGAAATGGAGGACTATCCGGTGGAAGGAAAAGCCCTGGGATTAGTTGAAACCCGTGGGTTGGTTGGCGCAATAGAGGCCGCCGATGCCATGGTCAAAGCCGCCAGTGTGACATTGATTGGCAAGGAAAAAATCGGGGGTGGCTATGTGACAGTGATGGTACGTGGAGATGTCGGTGCGGTGAAAGCCGCAACGGATGCCGGTGCTGCAGCCGCAAGAAAAGTGGGAGAAGTTGTTTCTGTCCACGTTATTCCACGTCCGCACGGAGATATTGAAGGCATTCTGCCCGCGAAGGGGTAAACCGCTGGCTCATTGGATTATCAAACCACTGAGTATGTGGATGCTTTTAAATCGAACCAAAGTTAGAACTTCAGGCCAGGCGTGGTCTCGAGGCCACGCTTGGTTTTTCCTGGGAAGGCAAAATGGTTTATGCTCCGTCGGATGAAGCTCTCGTTGAACAAATAACGAGACGGGTTGTTGAACGGCTTGCTCAAATGCAACCGGGAGGACCGGTTCAAGACCCGAATAAGCTCCTGGTTCCATGCAACATATCGGTTCGGCATGTTCATCTATGCCAGGAACATGTCGAGATACTTTATGGTTCCAATTTCAAATTGGAAGAACGCAATGAGCTGTATCAGCCGGGACAATTTGCTGCCAAGCAAACGGTTACGTTAGTTGGACCGCGGATGCGCTGTCTGGGAGAGGTTCGCGTGTTAGGCCCATTGAGGCCTAATACCCAAGTCGAGGTCTCCAGAACCGATGCGATTTTTCTCGGAGTCGATCCACCCGTTAAACCGTCGGGAAAACATGAAGGCAGCAGCGGAATCATCATTGTCGGTCCGATTGGTGTCGTTCATCTGAAAAGCGGCGTTATTCTTGCAAACCGGCATATCCATTTGTCGGTGGCTACCGCGAACAAATGGAGCATCCAAGACAATCAGTACATAAACGTGCGCGTGGAAACCGCCAAAAAAACGGTTTTCGAGGATGTGCAGGTCCGGGTTCACGAGACCTTTGTGGATGAAATGCACCTGGATACGGACGACGGAAATGCTTGTGGCCTTCGCGGCGGAGAATTGGTTGAGATTTTGGTTTAGAATAGGCTGATTCATGGATTTGAAAGATATTGAGCGCATAGTGTTGGAGGAGGTACAGAAAGTTCTGGCCGAGCGCCAAAGGAACGATTCAACCATGCTGCCTCCAAACCAAAATGAAACGCTTGATCCAAACGCCTGCCGTGGACCGGTCTGCAGCATGCCGCAAAATCCACAGCCACCCGCTCCATCCAGCACAAACCGCCCACCGCAGCCACAACCGATTCAGAATCCTACGGCCTCGGTTTTATGTGTTTTTACCGGAGCGCATGAAGAATGGGAAACCATTACATCGGCCTTTGCTTCTTGGAGAGAAAAAGGGATTGCCTTGGATGCGGTTTTTTCTCGAGGGGCGGCGGAATTGATCTCTTCCGATGAACTCGCCGCTTTGGGAGTTCGCAGTATTGATCAACCGGCTGAATTGTGGCAAATCATTTATGACATGGGACGCTATGCGGCAGTTTTCCTTCCCTCTGTCAGTAGAACACATGCCGCAAAACTGGCCCTGGGAATAACCGACACAGTGACATTGAACCTGACACTTTCCGCATTAGCCCAGGGAGTTCCTACTATTGCATCATCGGATGGACTCGCACCAACGGCATGCATCGTTTGTGGGAACAATGTGCCCGGTATTCAGGAAGTTCTGGATAAATACCGCGAACATTTGGCCAAAATGGGATTGAAATTGCTGCCCGCCGCTGATGCGGTCAAGGCGATCCAGCGGACCGCCATCAATAAGGCCGAAAGCGGTCCCGATTTGATCACAACCCTTGTGACGGAAGAAGACGCAGCCAAATTGAAAGGCCCGGTTGTCAAAGTCGCTCGAGGGGGACTTCTGACACCGTTGGCCATGGAATCGCTTTATAAACGCGGAATAGAAGTGATCATTGTTCCGGAAAATCAACGTTGATTTTCCGGACATTTGAAAACAAAATGATTGGCAATGCAAATGTCATGAACTTAACGCACTCAAAAGTGTTTTTTTACCCCGAAGGGGTTAAATATGATAGCCCAGGGCAATCGCCCTGGGAATCAATAGAATCAATAGTTGTTAAAAAGCCCTGAAGGGGCGTAAGAATTTTTAAGTCACTGACAGTAGGGCATTCTGTTTGATTGCCCACTTTGAAGCGAAATAAAAATTACATTCCGGGATGGAAAGATGGATGATCGCCAAATAGCGGAAGTTGTTAGAAGAGTTTTACAGGAAGTCCAGCAGCAGAACCAATCTGCTGGCAGCGTCCCTGCGGGTCAATCAACTCACGTAGCGGCCTGTGCGGGTGGTGCGGTCAGCGGCGGTCAGGATGGAGTGTTCGACGACATCGAAACTGCTATCCGCGCTGCAAAAAACGCTTTTCAACAATTTTCACAAGTATCCCTTGAAGATAGAAGAAGATTTATTTCCGTAATTCGCGAAACGTCCCGGCAACATGCACGGGAATGGGCTGAATTAACCGTCAGAGATACTGGCATGGGCCGTGTTGATCATAAAGAAACCAAACATATCTTGGCGCTGGAAAAAACACCCGGTGTGGAAGAATTGAATACGGATAGTGTAACCGGTGACCACGGCATCATGATGCAGGAGTACGCGCCTTTCGGTGTCATCGGTACCATCACGCCTTCCACAAATCCGGTAGCGACGGTAATTAATCACTCCATCGCCATGCTGGCGGCAGGGAACACGATTGTTTTTGGTCCGCATCCCGGTGCGGTTCAATGCACTCTGCAATCCATGCAGACCATCAATCGCGCTTTGACAGCAGCAGGGGCGCCGGCCAATTTGATGACTTCGATTCATAAACCGAGCCTCCGGACGGCCAAAGTGATTATGGGTCACGAAGACATACCATTGCTGGTGGCAACCGGTGGGCCGTCAGTGGTTCGAGCAGCATTGGAAAGCCCCAAACGGTCAATCGTCGCTGGTCCCGGCAATCCACCTGTCATTGTGGATGAATTCGCAGATATACCGAAGGCGGCTAAATCTGTGTATGAAGGCTCCAGTTTTGATAATAACATGCCCTGCATTTGTGAGAAAGAATGCTATGTCATGTCTCAGGTTTACGATAATTTCTTGAGCGCACTACAGCAAAATGGGGCTTACTTGTTGAACAACGCTCAGACCGATGCATTGATGCGGGTTGTTCTCACTCAAGACGGTTACGTCAATCGTGATTGGGTGGGGCAGGATGCCTCAAAAATCGCCCAAGCGATCAATGTGAACGTCCCCTCCAATTGTGATCTCTTGATTGCTGAAGTTCCTCACCGGCATCCTTTTATCGAGCATGAACTGCTCATGCCAATTCTTGGCATTATTCGGGTGAACTCCTTTGATGAAGCGGTAAATGCCGCAGTTGAAGCAGAACATGGTTTTGGCCATACTGCAGTTATTCATAGCCGATGTGTTGAGCGTATTACCCAGTTCGCTCGTGCTGTTAAAGTGAATTTATTTGTTGCTAATTCCTCCTGCGGTGCTGTTTTGGGAAATGGTGGAGAAGGATGGACCGCATTCACTATCGCCGGCGCTACCGGCGAAGGGCCTTGCACCCCAAAAACCTTTAGCCGGATTAGACGATTTGTCGTGGCGGATTCTCTTCGCGTAGTCTAATAAACTTTACCTCTTTTACTTGAAATAGTCTGGAGTCACTCAAAAAGGTGCTCTTTTTCGTGTTATAGTTGAAGTATAAAAGATTATGTTGTCTATATATACATTTATCCATTCATATAGATGGAGCAGCCTTCTCTCACTGTTATTTTCTATTACTATTTGTTTTAATTGATGGAATACCTGTGGGAGGATTGATTAAGGTAAATGACTATGAAATTGCTATTGGAGCGCGTTGAAGCTCGGCTAAAAGAATTTGCACGATTTCTCTATGAAGAAAAACAACCGCTTGATCAAGTTTTTATTGCGAAAGAACCTGTTCAGGAACCTTTGAATTTTTCCAGAAAAAAGGATAAATGGAGCCGATTTAATATCGGTGATTCCTGGCCGGCTTTTGATTCCTATTATTGGCTGCAAATCCCTATTCAAATACCTGCTGAGTGGAAAGGTAAACCAATTGAACTGGTGATCCTTCTATCTAAAGAATATACGCTGCATACACCGGAAGGACTGGCCTATGTCAATGGAACACTAAGACATGGTATTGACCGGAATCATAATACGATTTCTTTAACCTCAACGGCAAAAGCCAATGATCAGTTCGAAGTCGCTGTCCGTGTGTATACCGGTAAACCAATTCATTACATCAAATCCAATTCGGTACCAAGACATCAACTCACCGATTGTTCGTTAGCTCTGCCGAATGCTGACGCTTTTACATTTTATTATTCCGCCAAAACATTGTTTGAAAGTATGAAAACCATGCCCAGTGATTCACGCCTTCGTTATGAATTGCTGGAAATTTTGGGAGAGTGCATTCAGAGAATCGATTATAAACACCCCTGTTCAACCGATTTTTACCGTTCGGTAAAACAGGTCAATACATTTCTCAAGCAAAGCTTGCGTTCTATTGATGTTCCACCCTCACGGGTCAAGATTACCGGCACCGGACATGCGCATATCGATGTCGCCTGGCTTTGGACACTCAAACGGACACGAGAGAAGGTGGTTCAAACCTTTTCAAATGTGCTTGATTTGATGAACCGTTTTCCTGAGTTTCATTTTTTTCAGAGCCAACCTCAATTGTATCAATACGTTAAAGAGGACAATCCCGCAATATTCAAACAAATCGTTCAGCATATCAAAGAGGGACGATGGGAAGCTGATGGCGGTATGTGGGTCGAGGGGGATTGCAATGTCACATCGGGCGAGTCGATTGTGCGGCAGTTTTTATATGGAAGGCGCTTTTTTGAGGAAGAACTCAATGTGGAGTGTTCGGTTCTATGGCTGCCGGATGTGTTTGGGTATAGCTGGCAGCTGCCGCAAATCATGCAACAGTCTGAAATCCCATATTTTATGACTACCAAAATCTCCTGGAACCAGTACAATCAAATGCCTTATGATTCATTCCGCTGGCGTGGGCTGGATGGGACAGAGGTGTTGACTCACTTCATTAATACCCCCTCCGACTACTGGTTTAAAACTTACAATGCGTTGTTGACACCTGAAGAGATCGATGGTGCCTGGAAATCATATCATCAGAAAGACATCAACAACGAAATTTCAGTCGCATTCGGCCATGGAGACGGCGGAGGCGGGCCAACAAAAGAAATGCTGCATACCGCTCAAAACATGAAAAACATTCCTGGTTTTCCCCAGGTTCAATTGGGCAGAGTCGATGAGTTTTACCGGCGGTTAGAAAAAATATATGATCAAGCGCCGATCTGGAACGGTGAACTGTATCTGGAATACCATCGCGGTACCTACACCTCACAGTCACACATCAAGAAATCCAACCGCGAGGCGGAATTCAGTTTACAAAAAGCAGAATTTATCTCCACCTTGGCATCCTTGAATAGCTATCGATACCCGAAGGAACGCTTTCAAAAAATATGGGAAAAACTGCTGCTGAATCAATTCCATGATATCCTTCCCGGTTCGTCAATTCATGATGTTTATGTTGAAAGCGCCAAGGATTATCAATGGATCGATGAGGAAACCGGCAAAATCATCGAGGAAGCCGGAAATATATTGATTCAAAAATCGAGAAAGCAAAAATCAAAATTGTTGACCTTGATTAATACACTTGGTTTTTCTCTCTCCGAACCGTTTACCATCCCCAATCCGGATAATCTAAGAAACAGTTTTCAGATTGATCAAAATGGCCGCACAATTTATTTTCAGCCGTTCGAAACCATCGCTGGAGAAAAGCGAATCCTGGTGAATGGAGCCGGACTGAATGCCTTCAGCGCTGCTACTATGGATATCACAGAAAGAAATAATTGCACTGTGGAGTCATTAAAGGCTACAAATCGAACACTTGAAAATGATGTCTTAAAAGTGAAGTTCAACGCCAAGGGCGAAATAACATCACTCTATGATAAGGAACTGAAGCGTGAGATTATTCCACCCAATGAGCTGGCCAATGTATTCCAGGTTTTTGAGGATAAACCTTTGCGGAACGATGCCTGGGATATCGACATTTACTATCAGGATAAAATGCTATCCACTGGCGAAAAAGCGTCGATCACACTGCATGAAAAAGGCCCGTTGCGGGCTGCGATTAAATTAACCAAGAATATTCTGGATGGAAAAATCGAGCAGTACATTTCCATTTACCGTTCGTCGAGGCGAATCGATTTTGATACAAAGATCGAATGGTCCAACAAAGATGTTCTGCTCAAAGTGGCTTTCCCGGTTGATATCCATGCCCATGCGGCGACCTATGATATTCAATTCGGCAATCTACAGCGCCCCACGCATTGGAATACCAGCTGGGACTGGGCGCGCTTTGAAACCTGTGCTCATAAATGGGTAGACCTCTCTGAAGGCAACTATGGCGTTACCCTGATGAACACCTGCAAATACGGGCATGACATCCGCGATCACACCATCCGCCTGACCTTGATCAAATGCGCCGGTGCCCCCGATCCCATGCAGGATGTCGGAATGCACTACTTTACCTACAGTCTCTACCCGCATTCAGGCGATTGGAGAGACGCCCGGGTTCCCGCCAAATCCTATGAATTGAACGTCCAGCCGCTGGTGTTCAATGGAACGTTGAACCACCTTTCCATCGAGGACGGTCAATCGTTCGCCTCGGTGGATTGCGATCATGTCATACTAGAAACATTGAAACTAGCCGAAAAAGAAGACGCCTGCATTTTCCGTTTATTTGAATGCTACAATCAACGCGGCGGGATAAATCTGCAATTCAACCATCCCCCCAAAAAAGCCATGGAATGCAACCTGCTTGAACGACAAGACAAACCCGTAAACCTAACCGGCAACAAAATCCCCCTATTCATCAAACCCTACCAAATCCGCACGTTCAAAGTATGGTTTTAGAAATTTATTATTTATGCCCTCCAATAAATCAATCCATAGATATTTTTGTTATTTTTAATAATTTTTATTGACGAAAATACTATTTCAGGATAATCTTTATAGTCCAGAAAATATAATCAGAAAACCAGTTTTTGCGCAGTTTGTTGCAAAAATTTTTGTTTGTACCAGGATATCCTGGATTAAAGGATGCCCTGGAGAATATCATTCATTCGCATTAACCGTTTGGTTCCTTTAAACTTACGTGGAGGATGCAATGAATATCGAAGTACAAACACTACTCGTCATCGATGAAGATAAGAGAATCTACTGTCGATTAAAACAAGGTCTCAAAAAAGACCTTAAAATTCGATATTCTAAGAACTTGAAATCTGTATCTTCCATTCTTGAGAAAGACGATATCGATGTTTGCATAATCGGCCTTGACCTGCCTGAAACCGAATTGCTGAACTGGTTAAAAAGCCTGAATCAAGATTATCCACAAATTCCAGTTATTGTTTTAAGAAATAATTTGCCGAAGGAATTATTGAACATAATTATTTCGATTGAATACGGGGCTGCTTTTGCATTTGAAAAGCCAATAGAAGTTGAATCCCTCATCCAAGCGGTTCACACCTGTTTGGAAAAAGGAGGAAGAAAATGGGCTTATGCAATACTAAGCCACTTTAAACATAAAGAAGTTGAATCTCTGAGCCAAGTGAGAAAAGAAGAGCGGGAGAAACGATTGATGGAGATATATAAATTGATAGAAAAAGAACCCCAAAAGTGGACAAGCTGTATGCTGGCGCAAAAATTTGACGTGAATCCGAGACAGATTCAATATGATATTCAGAAACTCAAAAGCCGAGGGAATCCAATTTGTACAGCCGAAAGACGGTATTTTTTGGATAAAGAGAAAAATAATGCGAAGTACTAGTACTTCGTTTTTATGATAAAAACAAAAAATGCTCTGGCTCTTGAATCTCTAACGATATATACTGAAATTGTATATTTGTTTGATGGAGGCATTATTATGAATAAAAAGTTATATGATAAAAACTGTAGAGTGCTAAATTCACCTAACATTTATATACTTACATGTCAAGCTGC
>CAZXSQ010000065.1:9635-18603 GCA_964643335.1 uncultured bacterium | reverse complement strand
CGGCAACGCACAAAATTGCGTAAGAGTCTGCCCCAAAGAAATCCCGCTGACTTATTCAATCGCCAATTTAAACAGAGACACAATTAAACAGGCGGTTAAAGATATATTGAAAATTTAGGATAATTATTACCCTCACATATAAATACCTCAGCCGCATCTTATATGATAGCTTTTTTACCCTGAAAAAGGGTTATATATGATAGCCTAGGGCAATCGCCCTGGGACAAGCTGGGACAAATGGTCATAAGTCATAAGCAAAAAAGCCCTGAAAAGTGCGAAAGAACTAAACATACCAGTCAGATTATCTACATTATTTCACACATAAATAACCTTTAATGGTAATAAAATGGAAACGTTTGAAATTATTAACCTTATGCAAATTAAGTTAATATTGAATATTAAACATATTTATAAAAAAAACATTTTTATCTGGACGTTTGGGATATTTGCTCTATAATTGTTGTTCTACTGATACAAACGTAAACAAGTGAATTGTGCGGGAATATCTGAACGTCTTGCTGACTGATGATTTTTTCCTTCAACCAGATTTAATATCTATTGTTATGCCTAAGCCGGGAAAAATAGAAAGACTGATGAGCAGGGAGTATAAACAACAGTTTTCTCTCCCCTAAATTGAACAGTTTATGAAAGAACACCGTTCGTTCTTTACTCTCGTATGCTATCTTTTTATATAGACTAAAATGGCGCGACGTTGCCAAAGAATAAACGCATGTTAGGTGGCCCTAATATTGCATCGAATGAATGAGGAAATTTTTGAACACGACACCTGAGCGGAAGATAAAGGCATTACTTATGATGAATGGACGATTACCTGATAAGTTCGGTTTATATGATCCAAAGTTGGAGCACGATAGCTGCGGTGTGGGCTTTGTCGCCAATATCAATGGGATTAAATCCCATGACATTATAGAAAAAGGGCTGCAGGTTCTCGATAATTTAACCCATCGAGGCGCCTGTGGCTGCGATCCCGATACCGGTGATGGAGCCGGTCTCTTGTTACAAATACCAGATGAATTTATTCGAAAAGAGTGTGATTCACTAGGGATCACTCTTCCCGCTTATGGAGACTATGGAATCGGAATGGTCTTTCTGCCGACCGGCCAGGACCAGCGCGACTGGTGCAAAGGCATGTTCGAAAAGATCATTCATGAAGAAGGACAGCAGGTACTTGGATGGCGGGACGTGCCTACGGATGACCATGCGATAGGGTATATCGCCAGAGATGTTAAACCGATAATTCAACAAATATTCATCAAAAAGGGATTGAACGTCAAAGACCAGGCTGAATTTGAAAGAAAATTATATGTTATCCGAAAAGTTACCGAAAATCTGGTGCGTCAGCATCCTTTGGAAGCCGGTTATTTTTATATTCCAAGTTTATCCTGTAAGACTGTGGTTTATAAAGGACTGCTTATCGCCCATCAAATTAAGCAGTTTTATCCGGATTTGGGCGATCCGGATATGAAAAGCGCGTTGGCGCTCATACATCAGCGCTACAGCACAAATACATTTCCAACCTGGGATTTAGCGCAGTCGTTCCGGTATCTCGCCCATAATGGAGAAATCAACACGCTGCGCGGCAATGTCAATTGGATGCACGCCCGGGAATCGTTGTTCTCCTCTGATTTGTTTGGTGACGATATTCGAAAAATTTGTCCCGTTACCACGCCAGGAGCCAGTGATTCAGCCATTCTCGACAACGCACTTGAATTGCTGGTCATGTCAGGACGTTCGCTGCATCATTCCATGTTGATGCTGATTCCGGAGGCCTGGAGCGGTCATGAAAGCATGAGCCAGGAAAAATCCGATTTTTACGAGTATCACTCTTGTTTGATGGAACCCTGGGATGGACCGGCTTCGATTGCTTTCACGGATGGGTCGAACATCGGGGCTGTCCTGGACCGGAATGGACTGCGTCCTTCACGATATGTGGTCACAAAAGATGATTTTGTCGTGATGGCTTCCGAAGTGGGAGTTTTGCAAATCGAGCCTGAAAATGTGAAGTCAAAAGGACGATTACAGCCCGGAAGAATGTTTCTCATCAATACTGAGCAAGGACGAATTATTGGCGATGAGGAACTGAAACACGAGCTGGCCACCCGAAGACCGTACGGAGAATGGCTGAGGGAAAACAGGATCTTACTTGAATCCCTGCCTGAATCTCCTCAATCTAACGGCGTTCCGGAAGACAGTCTTACTTTGCTGAAACGCCAGCAGGTTTTTGGCTATACGGATGAGGATTTACGTGTTCTCATTACTCCTATGCTCAACAAGGGGCAGGAACCGGTAGGTTCAATGGGGAATGATGCCCCATTGGCAGTGTTGTCCAATCGTCCCCAGCTTCTTTATCACTATTTCAAGCAGTTATTCGCTCAGGTGACCAATCCGCCAATCGATCCCATTCGGGAAGAATTGGTCATGTCTCTGGAAAACTACATCGGTTCTGAACAGAACCTTCTTGATGAATCACCTCTCCACTGCCACATGCTGAAATTATCTCAGCCCATTTTGACAAACAAGGAATTGGAAAAAATACGCTCGGTTGCAGTGGGGCGGTTAAAAACAGTAACGCTTTCTACGTTATTCCGCGTCTCGGATGCTGAAGAAGGTATGCAAAATGCCTTGGATGAATTATGCCGCAAAGCATCGATTGCTATCGAAGACGGTGTAAATATCATTATTTTGAGCGACCGTGGTGTTGATAAAGAATGGGCGCCAATTCCTGCATTACTGGCCAATTCCGCCGTTCATCATCACCTGATACGCGAAGGGACCCGCACAAAAGTAGGTATTGTGGTGGAATCAGGTGAACCGAGAGAAGTGATGCACTTTGCGCTGTTAATTGGCTATGGAGCGGGTGCGGTTAATCCATACCTTGTTTTTGAGACAATCGAACAATTAGTAAGCGAAGGAAAAACTGATGAGAATATCGAGGTTGAAAAAGCCAAAAAGAACTATATTAAAGCCATCGGCAAAGGCTTGTTAAAAGTCTTTTCCAAGATGGGAATTTCAACTCTGCAAAGTTATCGGGGAGCCCAAATCTTTGAAGCCGTTGGCCTTGGCCGGGAATTGGTTGAAAAATATTTCACCGGCACTTTTTCACGCATTGGTGGAATCGAATTGGATGTAGTCACCAAAGAAGCCTTAATGCGGCATCATTATGCAATTCCAACTTCTCCGGTTGAACATTCCGGTCTTGATACAAGCGGTTTTTATCAATGGCGCCGCGATGGCGAATACCATATGATCAACCCGGAATCTGTATCAAAACTTCAACATTCAACCCGTATAAAAAGTTATGAAAATTTCAAAGAGTTTTCACGAATTATCGATGAAGAGAATAAATGCCGTGCCACCATACGCTCTTTACTCAATTTCAGATGGGCAGATAAATCCATTCCGCTCGAGGAAGTGGAACCTGCCGCCGAGATCGTCAAGCGCTTTGTGACAGGAGCTATGTCATTCGGTGCGTTAAGTAAAGAAGCGCATGAGAATCTTGCGATTGCCATGAACCGCTTGCATGGCAAGAGTAATTCAGGCGAAGGGGGCGAGGATCCCGAACGGTATATCCCTCTCCCAGGCGGTGATAGTAGAAAAAGTGCGATTAAACAGGTGGCCTCCGGCCGCTTCGGCGTTACCATTGAATATTTGGTCAACGCAGATGAACTCCAAATTAAGATGGCGCAGGGCGCAAAGCCAGGCGAAGGAGGGCAGTTGCCTGGTTTTAAGGTAGATCAAGTTATCGCGCGCGTTCGGCATTCCACACCGGGAGTTACGCTGATTTCTCCTCCTCCTCATCACGATATTTATTCTATCGAGGATTTGGCACAGCTGATTTATGATTTAAAAAATTCCAATCCCGAAGCACGGATTTCCGTGAAATTGGTTTCTGAAATCGGTGTCGGGACGGTTGCGGCAGGCGTCTCAAAAGGACATTCCGATCATCTTCTTATCAGTGGGCATGACGGCGGAACCGGCGCCTCACCTCTCTCATCTATCAAGCACGCAGGCTTGCCTTGGGAATTGGGTTTGTCAGAAACTCAACAGGTTCTGGTTAAAAACGACTTACGCGGCAGAATTATTGTTCAAACAGACGGTCAATTGAAAACCGGACGCGATGTTGCCATTGCTGCATTATTAGGTGCAGAGGAATTCGGTTTTTCCACAGCGCCATTGATTGTGTCCGGATGCATTATGATGCGAAAATGCCATTTGAATACCTGTCCAGTTGGAGTTGCTACTCAAGACCCTGAACTGCGCAAAAAATTTACCGGAACTCCTGAGCATGTCATCAATTACTTTTTCTTTGTGGCTGAAGAGGTGCGTGAAATCATGGCGCGATTAGGCATCCGGAAAATGGACGATATGATCGGCCGGGTTGAATTATTGGAACCACGAGACGATATCGATCATTGGAAAGCCAAGTATCTCGATCTATCAGCCATTCTCGCAAAACCGGATGTTCCTTTCCCGATTCGCTGCATACAAAACCAGGATCACGGTTTGGATAAGGCTCTGGATAACAAATTAGTCGAACTCGCAAAAGACGCCATTGAAAAACAGGAATCTGTTGAAATTCAATTGCCGATTCGGAATATAAATCGAACAGTCGGGACTATTTTAAGCTATCACATCACTCGGCGGCAGGGGCTAAAAGGACTGCCTGAAAATACGATCCGCGCTCATTTTACCGGTTCGGCTGGACAGAGTTTCGCTGCTTTTCTGGCAAACGGGGTATCAATGACCGTTGAAGGAGATGCGAACGATTATACTTGCAAGGGGATGTCAGGTGGCCGTGTAGTGGTTTATCCCCCAAAGAGCTCAACCATTATTCCGGAAAAAAATATTTTGATCGGTAATGTCGTTCTTTATGGTGCAACCGGAGGCGAATGTTATTTCCGGGGCGTTGCTGGAGAACGCTTCTGTGTACGGAACAGCGGCGCTAAAGCCGTGGTTGAAGGTGTTGGTGATCATGGCTGTGAATACATGACCGGTGGGCGTGCTGTCATTCTGGGAACCACTGGCCGTAATTTCGGAGCGGGCATGAGCGGCGGCATTGCTTATGTTTATGATGAAGAGGGGACATTCAGGCACAGGTGCAATCTTGGCATGATCGATCTCGAACCGATAACCGGGCCGGAATATATACAAGAATTGCGAGAGTTAATCCAACGGCATTTTATTTACACTGAAAGTGTTGTGGCTGAAAATATCCTTCAAAATTGGGATAAAAGCTTGAAAAAATTCGTGATGGTGATGCCCAAAGAATACCGGCGGGTATTATTAACCCAAATTGAAAAGAAGCAAAAAGAGATCATGGAACTGCAAGAGGTAAGTACTCATGGGTAATACACGAGGATTTTTAGAAATCAAAAGAGAAACGCCAGCGGATCAATCCGTCAATGAGCGTACAAAACATTATAAAGAATTTCATGGTAAACTCCCCGCTGAAAAACTGGCAGAGCAGGGAGCAAGATGTATGGATTGCGGCATTCCCTTTTGTCACTGGGGATGTCCCCTGGGTAATATTATTCCGGATTGGAACGATATGGTTTATCGGGGCCGATGGAAAGAAGCCATCGATCGACTGCATAAAACCAACAACTTTCCGGAATTTACAGGCCGAGTCTGCCCTGCTCCTTGTGAAGCGTCCTGCGTTCTCTCCATAAATAATGAAGCGGTTACCATAAAAGAGATCGAACAAAACATCATTGAAAATGCCTTTAAAGAAGGATGGGTTATTGCGAAACCGTCCTCGGTACGGACCGGCAAAAAGGTGGCGGTAATCGGTTCCGGCCCAGCCGGGCTGGCCGCGGCTCAGCAGCTGAATTGGGCGGGACATTACGTAACAGTTTTTGAAAAGGCCGACCGGATTGGCGGGTTGCTGCGCTATGGAATTCCCGATTTCAAATTGGAGAAACATGTTATCGATCGACGTGTCACCTTGATGGAAGAAGAGGGAGTTGAATTCAAAACCAGCGTTGAAGCGGGAAAAGACATATCCGCTGTGGATTTAAGAAAGCGGTTCGATGCCATCGTTCTTACCGGCGGAGCGATGAAACCAAGGGATTTACCTGTCAAAGGCCGTGATTTGAAAGGCATTCACTTCGCCATGGATTTCCTTACCCAGCAAAACCGGCGTCTGGCCGGCGATACAATTCCACCAGAACAGGAAATAACAGCAGAAGGAAAGCGCGTAGTGATTTTAGGCGGAGGCGATACGGGAGCCGATTGCCTCGGGACTTCCAACAGACAGGGAGCAAAAGAAATTCATCAGTTTGAGATTATGCCAAAACCACCCAACGTGCGTCCCGAAAATAATCCATGGCCCTATTGGCCTTTCGTGCTGCGATCTTCTTCCTCGCATGAGGAAGGAGGTAAACGGGATTGGTGCATCAGCACCAAACGGTTTAGCGGAGTAAACAGTTTTGTTAACAAATTACACGCCATTCGAGTGGAATTGGAAACAGGACCGAATGGTAAGCCTTTTTTCAAGGAAGTCCCAGGTTCCGAATTCGAAATCGATGCCGATTTGGTACTGCTTGCAATGGGATTTGTTGGACCCGTTAAAGAAGGATTGCTTCAAGAACTCGGAATACAGTTTACCCAAAGGGGAGCAGTCGCTATTGATGAGAACTGTATGACCAGCGTTCCCGGTGTTTTTTCAGCGGGAGATATGAGCCGGGGCGCTTCGTTAGTTGTATGGGCTGTCTGGGATGGACGGCAAGCCGCCAAAGGGGTGGATTTATATCTTATGGGCCATACTGAGTTGACTTAACCAAATCGGTTGGCAATAAATGTAATGTATTTTGATTTTAACAAATGTGTCATTATTGAGAAAAATCAGTAAACTGATGTGTTGTTTTGGCAAAGTAAAACCTTTTAGTTTTCAAAAGTAATAATCTTTTTTTTCACTTTTTCCCAAAGAATAGTGAATTGCTTCTGCTGTCCGTTAAAAACAACTCTTTTAGTTAAAACCAGAGTTACTTTTTGGAATTTCATTTGTTATATATCTTAGAATATTTAAAGGAATGTTACAAATTTCTCGTTCAACTTAGTATGTTCATCCCCGATATAGATTACAACTGAGTCTAAAATACGCATTTCTGTTCCAAATTGATACAAGAAAATAACGAAAAAGAGGTTAAAATCGGGATTTTTGTGCCATTATTGTATAAAAACCTTGAATTTTTGGATGGTATATATCTTGCGTGTAAAATTATAAGTGATCTCCAAATTATGAGGTAGTACAAGAGGAAGGCAGGTATACGATGATAACTACTAGAACACATGGATTAGATGAAGAACTGGATACGTTTGATCTGATTACCGATGATTCGGTTGAAGCATCGGTTGATACGGTCATTTCCGAGTCCGAACCCGAGGAAGAGATTGTGGAGATCGATGATGAACTTTTGACAGATGAACGGAATGTACGTCGATCACGAACTGGTGATCGAATCGGATACAATCCGGTTAAAGAATACTTACGAGAAATCGGCAATTATTCATTGTTGTCAAGAGAAGAAGAAGTCGAAATCTATCAAAAGATGGATCATGGCCGCCGATTGTTGGCCGAGGGCTTCTCAAGATCTCGCGTTGTCATTCACGAGTTGGAAGTACTGGTGGATGAATTGGAGTCCGGTGTCCGTTCTCCACACATCACTTTGAGAAATCCGGATGCGGGAAAGGCCAGAAGAAAGACTGAACTGGCAAAAACCGTGAAAGAATTGAAGCGGCAAATTCGCACGATCAAACAGGGATTTAGCGAAGAAGAAGAGGGGAATCTCTCTCAAAGACAAATTGAAAACCGCCACACTAAATGGGTCAACATCATTTATAACATGGATTTAGATGTGAACGCTCTTTGGCGGTTGGCAAGGAGTCTTCGCGCCGCTCATCACCGAATGAAAAAGGCGGAAATCAAATCGCAGAGAAAACGTCTGGCTGATGAATTGGGAGATACTCCTAAACGATTGGCAGAATGTTATAAGAAAGTGCGAGATGGTTTACAAGCCATTCGTCAAGCGCGGCAAGCGATGATTCGTGGAAACCTCCGGCTGGTGGTTTCTGTCGCCAAGCGGTATAAGCATTGCGGTATCCCTATGCTGGACTTGATCCAAGAAGGCAATTTAGGATTGACCCGTGCTGTTGACAAATTCGATTACCATCGAGGTACCAAGTTCAGTACTTACGCTGTCTGGTGGATTCGTCAAAGCATTTCAAGGGCGGTCAAGCAGCAACGGCGCACCATTCGGCTTCCGACCGGTGTCACAGATCAAATTGCATTGATTGAGCGATCCAATGTGGAACTGACCCAGCGCTTAGGTCGCGAACCCACTGTCCATGAACTGGCGGATTATGTCGATATGGAAGAAAGCCGGATTATTGACTTGATGGGCTGGCAGCAAGATCCCGTTTCTTTGGAAACACCTATACGGGAAGATCGTGAAACCACAATTGGTGAATTGATCAAGGATGTCAACGATACATCTCCACCCACCAGGTTATCTAACCGGGTGTTGAAACAGCGAATGGAAGATGTGTTATGCCAGCTGTCAGAGCGGGAAGAGACGATTCTTCGGCTTCGATATGGCTTGAATGACGGTAAAGTTTGGAAACTCGGAGACATTGGAAAACGTTTCGGTATCACTCGTGAAAGAGTAAGACAAATCGAACAGCGGGCGATCCGCAAATTACGTCATCCATTGCGCAGCCGGGAAATCCGTGATTTCCTAAACTGATCTTAAATACACATCATGCAAACAGTAGGGGCGGTTCGCGAACCGTCCCTACGTCTTTCTACTCCCTTTTTTATTCATAAAAAATATTAATGTATACTCCATCTACAAAAATTCGTCTATATTGATGTCTCTATTATGCTTTTCAATCCCAAAGGATCTTATTGCTGTCTTACGGTCACTGAGAATTTCTATGATTCTATCCA
>CAZXSQ010000065.1:817-9625 GCA_964643335.1 uncultured bacterium | reverse complement strand
CGAATATTACAAATCTTTAATAAACCGCCTTTCTTTTTCAATTGCTGATAGGTGGTAATGAAACAACCGAGTACCGAACTGCTTATATAGATAACGTTTTCTAAATCGAATAAGATGTGAATACGATCCTCTTCCACGATTTGATCAATCACACTACGCATCGAATCTTCATCGCGCAGTTGTTCTTCGTCGAAGGAGAGGAGAGTAATATGTTCAATATCTTGACGGTTAATGTTCATCCACAGTTCCCAAAAAAGTTTTTTTATGAACTATTATTTACATACATTTGATAATAAAGAAGTTTCAATAGTTTAACTGTTTTAATTTGAAGAAACAATATAAACATATAGCATTTATTTGGCTTAGAAGTATATAGAAGTTAAAAGGAAAGGAACGATCAATGATAGCATTGAAATTCTCAAATAACCGGCTTTTGTTGGATCAAGAGGCTGAGAAACCTCAATCCAAAACTGGAGAAGTACTGGTTCGTGTTCGTCTGGCGGGCATTTGCCGCACCGACCTGGAACTGACCAAAGGTTATATGGGCTATGAAGGTATTCTAGGCCATGAGTTTGCCGGAGAAATAGATTCATCAACCACCGAATGGGAAAAAGGTACGCGTGTTGTGGGCGAAATCAACGCAGGATGTGGTAAATGCGAACTTTGTTTGCGAGGACTTGAACGCCATTGCCCGAACCGGTCCGTCTTGGGAATACAAAACAAGCAAGGCTGTATGGCTGAATGGCTCTCATTACCGTCAAAAAATATTTATTCTGTTCCCGAAAAAATACCCGACGAAGTGGCAGTATTCACCGAGCCTTTGGCAGCCGCATTGGAAATTGTTGAACAGGTGCATATCGAACCGTCGCATCGTATTTGTATTTTGGGAGATGGAAAATTAGGTTTGCTCATTTCTATGGCATTGGGACAACACCATGAAAATGAAACTGTTTTAATTGGTCATCATCCAGAAAAGATGAATCTGGTGAAAGAGTATGCCAAAAGTATGTTGGAAAACAACATCAGCACCGGCATGTACAAGCAGTGGGATATCGTTGTAGAAGCAACCGGCACTACTCAAGGATTAAAACAGGCGATGCCGCTTGTAAAACCTCGTGGAACCATTGTATTGAAGAGCACCATGGCTCATGCCGAGTCTTTGGATTTGACTCCATTAGTCATTGATGAAGTAACGGTCGTGGGGTCAAGGTGCGGGCGTTTTTCACCGGCATTGCGGTTGCTTGCTGCTGATGTTTTACCCGTAAAGCAATTGATTGAAGACATTTATCCGTTAAGCCAGGCAGAGGAAGCTTGGAAACGGGCATCCACCCCCGGTGCAAAAAAAGTCTTGCTGAGGATTAAAGACCGATGACCAGTTTGTTTTATTTAGCCATACTTTGGATAATCTGGTGTTTTTTCCATAGTTGGTTCATTTGGACTCCGGTTACCTTAAAAATCCAATCTCAACTTGGGAAACACAAAGCCTGGTTTCGAATCATTTACAATATATTCAGTTTAATCACACTGCTGCCGGTTTTGCTCTATTGGCAATCGTTTGATGCAGGCATGGTCTATGAGTGGAACGGTTGGCTGCTTATAGTCAAATATGTATTATGGGGAATCGCATCGGTTTATATCATTGGAGGCATCTGGAGTTATGATTTAGCGGAGTTTATGGGAATAAAACAACTTGACCAAAGTGAGACGGATTCATCAACAGAGTCCTTCTCCTATCGGGGGATACACCGTTGGGTTCGGCATCCTTGGTATGCGGCCGTTATCCTTCTTGTTTGGGCTAAAGATATGGATTATGCTGATCTGGTAACTGCCGTAATACTAACAAATCACGTGATGGTTGGCACTTATCTTGAAGAGAAAAAAATGGTTGCTGCTTTTGGGCAGTCCTATCTGAACTATCGAAAGGAAGTCCCTGCTTACTTTCCATGGAACAGAATATTTTAGGCCGGATAAATTGACAGGAGATTGGGGCTTTTTCTTCAGACCAGGCGGGAATCCAAATGGGCTTCAGTATGATTCATCGAATGGATTGAATTCACGCGGAGACATCTTTGTCTCCAATGTATTCAGCGATATGGATACGAGCCGCCAGCAAAGCGGCCGGTTAAGCTATTGATTGGTTTCCTTTGAGTGTATCTTATCATAAGCAATGCAAAAAGGGCAGACTTTTTCGATCTTGCTCATGAAGCGGCCATAAGCCGAGTTGGGCCATTTCCGCCGGGCAATGCAAAAAGGGCATATCTGGCATACCTTGGCTAATATAGTAATCATGAGAGAATCCTTTCATTTGTTTTAATTCAATTCATTCGTAATCCATACCTTTACGGCTTTTGTTGCATGATTGTTTCCATTTCAGTAAGATCTTCTTCATATTATCCACAAGTTGAGGGTTAAGGGAGGATAAATCCTTACTTTCATCCGGGTCTTCAATAATATCATACAATTCAAATGTTTTGCCATCATCTCCACTGTAAATCTTATAGCGATTGTCAATCAAGCCCAATTGATTCCTGGATTCAAAAGCGATGGGCTTGGAGCGGCTGGTCATGGTGCCTTCGATCAAAGGAAGTAAAGTGATGCCGTCAAGAGGTTCCGGTTGTTCTTCCGGATGCAAATCTAAAATATCCATAATAGTAGGATAATAATCGCTGGTGGAGCAGGGAATTGTGACGGTTCGCGCTTCTTTAATTCTTTCAGGCCATACCAGCAGCCCGGGAACGCGGACTCCCCCTTCATAAAGACTGCGTTTACGCCCGCGCAGCGGCCCAGCCGATCCGTTCATTCCATTATACTTTTTTCCTTCCGGTCCATTGTCACTGCAAAACCAGAGCAAGGTGTTATTCGATACCCCTAACTCGGAAAGTTTTGTTCGCAGACGGCCAATCTGCTCATCCATAGCCGTGATGCAACCATAATAGTGCTGAGCTTTCTCCGGCTGATCTGCATACATGTTTCGATATTTTGAACCAGTAAGAACTGGCAGATGCGGTGTGTGAAACCAGATAACTGCAAAAAACGGTTTTTCCGCATTTACAGCGTTTTCGATAAACGGAACAGCCCGATCCATGATTATTCTTGAATCGTCCCCTTTCAGGTTCTTATCGGCTCTTTCTTTGGGACCTGTCCAATAGTATGTACCGTAAGGTTCGTTGCTGCCAGGCTTTAACATTGGGTTCCATGTCGGCACTTTGGCCTCTGTGGAAAAACACTCGTCAAAACCATTGATCCATGGCGGAGAAAAATGTTCAACCCCTCTTTCACCCCCACGGTTGCTCTCTCGAATGGTTTTGGTAAGGGTTCCCAGGTGCCATTTCCCAAAATGCCCGGTTGTGTAACCTTGCGTTTTCAAAGCTTCCGCCAATGTGATTTCTTCTGGTGGCATATGGCCGGAATTGGCGTAAAAAATACTGTACCGGTATGGATGCCGCCCAGTGAGGCAGCTGCCGCGAGTAGGTGAACACACCGGTGCTCCCGAATACCATCTATCAAAGTGTATACCTTGCCTGCTCATTGCATCCAGATGTGGGGTTTTGAGTACCGGATGGCCATTGTAACCTGTATCTCCCCAGCCTTGATCATCGGTCATACACAGAATGATATTCGGTTTGTCCGGACGGTTAGCCAACGACAAATTCGTCATGGCCAAAGAAGCACATCCCGCAGAAAATGTTTTCAAAAACTCTCGCCTGTTCACCATAAATCATCCCCTCAATCCTTTTTTGATTATGGTATACGATATCAATGATTTGTGTGGAAGCAAAGGAATAGATTCTTGGTCGTTAATTCTGCAAGATTATCTTTTAGATCGTAACGCTGCCGTCTCGGCGGCATAGTCAAAAAAGCCGGCAATTCGCCACGGCTAAAGGGGGTACGAATTTCAAATATATTTGGTTAGAATTGAGCGGAGAAAGCGCAAAAAGACTGGCCAAACTTGGAGGAAGCGAAAAATAATTAGTGGTCTTACGAGAATTTTTTGGCAAAAAACTTGACAAGTTTTGTGAAACCGCAAATATTGAAGGGGCGTTAGAACGCATCAAAGTACCGACGGATATAGTTTTGTACAATGAAGAAGAATTAAAGAAATGGCAAGCATCACCGAATCATTTAGTGCAGCGCGCCCTAATCGATGTGTTGACCATTTGCAGTAAATTCAGAAGCGGGTAAGTAACTCAAATCTATATCGATTTGGTTCTTACCGATGTTGATTTTATTGGTGATGTTTTCAACAATCTGGCGTTTGGATTGGATATTCAACTCAGGCCAACGGGTGTGGAGGTCTCTGGCTTCATTCAAAATCTGATCACTGGATAAGTAGGCAATTTTGATGTAATCGATTTCACTTTGGAGGGAAGGAATTTCTTCTTGCAATTGTTTTCTTCTTTCATGCAAAGCAGAGTTACGTTTTCTGTATTCTTTAGGTTCCATATCTCCGTTTTTCCTTAGCTCATATATAAAATCCAATTCCGAGTTGACTCTTTTTTCTTCCTTTTGAAGGGTCTCGAATAATTCTTCTTTTTCATTGATCTCATGATGGACTTTCTTCAAATATTTCTCGATTTCGGAAGAAGAAAGGAATTGAGTCTTAATTTGGTGATAAAAGATGTTTTCCAGGTCAATCGATGGAATTTTATTGCGGCATTTCTGGCAGACATATTTGTTTGTCATAGTGGAGGGGACGTACATCTTATTTCCACATTGACAATAGAGAAGTCCCGAGAATAACTGCACGGTTTTTTTGGCGGCAGGTTTGCTATTTTTTTGACGCTCTTCCAGGATGAAATTACATTGATTCCAGAGTTCTTCCGATACAATAGGTTCGACATCGTGATAAACCCAATCCTTTTCGGGCTTAATTTTCCAGGTTTTGGCTTTTCCCTGGTTTTTTGTGTAGTTTGCTCGACGTTTTCCTTTGGCAGCCGGATTAATCAGAATCCGGTGAATAGTTCGGTCATAGAATTCGGCCCCCTTACTTGTTCGGTAACCGGCTTTATTTAATAGGCGTGCGACGGTTTTCAAACGCTTATGTTCCAAGAAAAGTTCGAAAACTTTTTTGCAAACGGGAGCTTCTTCAGGATGGGGAATAAATTTCCCCTCTTTCCACTGGTAACCAAAGGGAGCTTTTCCCCCTATCGGTTTGCCCATTTTGGCCCGAATCGGAATCGAAGCGGATATGCGATCGGAGATTTCTTCTCGTTCCCATTGGGCCATCGCGGCAATAATGGTATAAAAAAGACGCCCCACCGGAGTACTGGTATCAATCGACTCCTGCAAAGAGACAAGAGCGGCGTCATATTTAGCGAAATAATCCGCAAATTCAAGCAACTCTTTAGTATTGCGTGCCAGTCGGGCAAGCTTTGAGAAAATAAGTCCAGATATCCGTCCAATGCGAACATCTTTCAACATTCGCTTGGTTTCAGAATGCTCCATAACTGACTTGCCGCTGGTGGCTTCCAGATGATAAACCTCTACAACTTTCCATCCTCGCGTTTCAGCATGAAGGCGGGCTCGATGTTCGTGATGTTCGGGGCTGTCACCTTTGGCCTGGTCTTCAGTAGAAACCCGTATCCATATCCCTACAGGTCTGGTTTTATCGGTCATCTCATTCAGTTGTTCACTCATGACTTTACCTCTTCTTCATGATTCTATTCAATAAAAGGATAATTCTTTTCTTTAATGAAGTTCAAGAGGGTTCTTTATAAAAAAACTCTTCAAATTGTGGGCTCAAAAAGTGATGTAAGTTGGTAAAAATTATTTCTTCTTGTCTTTCAATCCTTTGATGGCCTGTAAGACCACCTGGGCTATGGATTGTTTTTTGATTTCCTTTTCTTTCTCGCTGACTGACTGGTATTTCACATTCACTTTGTAACCGGCGATGATTTGTTCGTTGCCTGCGGCTTCCGCTTCCAGTTCTTCGATGCGGATGAATAAATCTTCCGGTGATACGCATTCAATTTTATTCTTGTCCTCCTCATTGATTGTTTTGTTGACTTGGTCTCTGATTTTACGCAGTTGTTTGGGTTCGGTGGATACGACGAAAACATGATCGAATTCGGCCTGGAGACATTTTTCGATATTGCCGATTTCCTGCTCGACCGTGGAAGTGACGGTTACTTCACAAGCGATGTTTTTTTCATTTTTTTCAAAAGCCACATCCACACTGCCTGCACCGTCTAATATCGGTTTTTCGATAATGGACCTGTACCCCATGCCTTCCGCCCATTGTTTTATTAATTGTTGTAGGTATTTATGTTCCTGACCTCCGCGACCCATCGGAGCAGGTTCGGAAGGTGGCGTTTTGTTTTTTTTCTTTCTTTTAGGTTCAGGTTTCGTGTCAAGATCGGGAAGAGGTTCGGTTTCAACCTGTTCCTCTTTGTATTCAGCCGGAGATTCTTTGATTTCTTCCACTGTCGGAGGAGAGATTTGGATTTTTGTCCACTGTTCATCTAATTCCTTTTCAACATCTTCCCGACGTGATGCGTATTTTTCACGGGTGAGACTGATTACTTGTTCCCGTCTTTTTTGAGCAAGATTATCGTCAACCGGCGGTGGAAGAGATGTATTCATGTTGAAATCATATTCCGCCCGCTCCATTCGTACGATGGCTTCCCCCCGGCTCAAGTTTTGCAGGTCTCTGGCTTCGAAATAGGAAAAACCATCAGCAAGTTTTCGGGCGTCGGCATCTCCTACCCGAAAACAGACTCGTGTGTAAGGATTAGAGAGCACCGCACTAGCCACGCTACTGTCTTTGCCCTCGATCTGGCGTAAGTCTTGATGAGCGAGAACCAATCCCAGACGGTATTTGCGCGCACCGGTCAAAATGGTGGCCATCGATGGGGTGATAAAATTGTGGAACTCATCAATATATAAATAGAACGGTCTTCGCTGGGATGCTTTTAGTTCTTGACGGCTTAAGGCCAATTGCTGGAATTTAGAAATTAAAATGGTTCCCAGAAGATAAGCGTTTTCTTCGCCGATCAATCCCTGAGAGAGTTTAGCCAGAAAGATTTTGCCCTCGTTCATAATGTGGCCAATATCGAGGCTGCTATTCTTTTGTGAGACGATATATCGCAGGATTTTGGGACGCAGGAAATTGTTAAGACGAGTCAATATAGGAGCCTGGGGTTTACCGGATAAAAGCGGAAATTCTTTCTGCCAATAATAGATGACTTCCGGATCTTTGACGGTTTGCAGAAAAGAAGTGCGAAATTTGGGATCAACCAGGAATTTACGCAGATCCGCCAAGGTTCCTCCCCGCTCGCTTTCGAGAAACGCCAGGATGGCATTGTCGAATACGGTGGTCATCTGATCGCCCCAACTGGTGGACAATCTTCTGAAAGCCGAAACCAGATCGGAAGCCAGTAAATTTTTTTCGATTTCCGTGTAGGCGGTGAGGATGTTGAATCCAATAGGATATTCCTGATCGGAGGGATCGAAAATCGCTACATCCTTGTGGCGATTTTCTGGAATACGTTCAATAATCTGATCGATCAAGTCCCCATGTGGATCCAACACCCCGATTCCTTCACCCTGATCGATATTTTGCACAATAAGATTGATCAGAAATGTCGATTTTCCTGTTCCCGATGCCCCAATAACGTGCATGTGCTGGCTTCGCTGTTCCGGATCGATGGTAATGGGGATGGTTTTGCCGGAATGTGTATTTTCACCGAGAATGAGATTATGACCCTGCGCAATAGTGGGAGCTGCTTTGGTGTGTTCGATCTGACGGTCCAGTTTTTCGCTTCGGACCGAAGAAGAGGGGAGGTGAACAATCGAGACCAATTCATCCAGATTGAGGATCATACCGCTTCGATGAGTTGTACGATCCAGGATATCATTCTCCATTACATCGATACAATCCTCGTTGGTAAGAGGAATCAGTTCGTTGCTTATTGGGTTGGAAAATTGGGCCAAACCGCCGCCCATGTCTCTAATAACTTGCCAGATCCTATCTCGAAAAGAACTTTGCACGGCAGTTCGGACTATGACAGCAAAGAGGGGGGAGGATATCTTTTGTTTGGCCAGTTGGGCCATTTCAGGAGCGTTCACGAAAAAAGAACGGCCTTCCAAGTCGGTAACGGATCGGAAAATATTTTCTGCCCAAGGGAAATGCACCGGTTTGAACCGGATTTGGAAGACTCCGACTTCATTTTCCAAAAGGTTACTTAAGGCTCCCACGATACCAATCAATGGATCGATATCGAAACTTTTCTGGAATACGAGAGGGCGAACAAATTCATGAGACAATCCGAAATCAACCACGGCGAAATATTCACCTTTATTGTCACACCAGACTCGTTCCAATAAGGAAGATTCTTCCTTGATTATCACTTCCGGAAAATAGGCGATTAATTGTTGTAACAATTGATTGCGGTCGATCTCCCGGCAGAAAAATTGAATCGTGATGGAATCCTCTGTACCGATAATCTCCATACCGATGTAACAGAGGCAATACGTCATGCTCAAAAGAAAGCGTTCCATGCTTTCCCTGTAAACACGATAATCTGCCGGTAACGTGATCTGGAATTCCACCCCTTCCCAAACCTCATGAGTATCATCAAGAGTAGGTGCAGTTTCTCTTACAGGAGGGATGACAGGAGGTTCTGTTTGTTTATAACCGAAAAAAGCCTTTTTGATCGAATCGGCCAACTCACTCAAGAATGTGGATTTTCTGGCGTCATCTACTGTATTCAGGTCTGGAGTATAACGAAAAAAAGGTCTGAATGGTGGTTCAATATCTACCTTGTTCTCCCATAGTATCCATCCCCGACCCCGTACCTCCCAGTCGTA
>CAZXSQ010000065.1:0-807 GCA_964643335.1 uncultured bacterium | reverse complement strand
TAGAACTGGGCGGTGTAGTATTCCATCAGTGAGGGGTGGTGATCAGTTTCATTCGCTACAGTCAATGCATTTTCTTCAGACATTCATTCTTTACCCTTGGAAGAAACCACGAGAGATCGGCTTTTTCTCAAGCTCGGTCATCTGCCGGACGCCTTTGGCTTTGATCATCTCATCAATAACCTCATTCACAGCGGCCCGCACAGACTCCTGGAACATGAGAGCTGTGTCGATCTTGAAATAGGTCACCGGAGCGGCAAGCCAATGAACCAGCAGGTTCAAAACAGGAATATTCATCAGGAATGCCAGACATCCGGACGGTGTTTCTCCCAACCACCAGGAAAAGAAAAAACCTTTTCCAAATGGCGCTGCGCAAATATCGTAGATATACTCCTTTCGGCGAATACGCAAATATTCCCGCTTCGCGGAAAACATCCCGCCTTCCTTATAATCGATTCGCTCGATCTTGATATCGGGAATTTCACGTCTTTTGATGGCTGCCTCCACGGATTTGTAGAATTCCTGACTTGAGGTCTGGAATTCCTCGACCATATAGTACCAGTTAGATATCACATTCTCCGGTATTCTCGCCATGGAATCACCTCCTTTCTTATTGTCTTGTTAGACGCAAGCGGACGTCTAATTCATACGTAATTTTGTTTTCTATTTGCTATGAACCGTATAAGTTCCCAGCACTTCAACCATGTTCTTAGGATATAGGATAGACCTTTATTACTAAAAAGTGAAGAGAAAATATTTTTTAGATTTCACCAAGTTGTGTATTTTTCCGAAATTATTACTTTCAGTGAT
>CAZXSQ010000064.1:16931-18771 GCA_964643335.1 uncultured bacterium | reverse complement strand
AACCTTATCTAGTTTCATCTTCGATTATCGGCGTAGTGGCTCAACGTTTGATGAGGCAAATATGCCCCCACTGCAAGGAAGAATATGAGCCTGAACATGATATTCTGGCCGGTTTGGGATTGGATGAACCCGAATACAAAGATATGAAGTACTACCGCGGCCGGGGCTGCGAATACTGCAAATTTTTGGGGTATAGAGGCCGAACGGCTATTTATGAAATTATGGAAATGAATGAAGAGTTAAGAGAATTGACAGTTCAGCGTGTTGCCGCAAGCCAAATTAAACAAGAGGCGCTGAATCAAGGATTAAAAACATTGAGAATGAACGCACTCGAAAAAGTTCATAGTGGTGAAACAACTATAGAGGAATTGCTTCGGGTGACGCAGGAGTGGTAATTCTCAGATGAGATACAGTTATAAAGCAAAGAAATTATCAGGAGAAGTTATTCAGGGAGTCTTGGAAGCGGATAATCAGAAATTGGTTATCAATCAGCTCCAGAAAATGCAGGTGTTTCCCATTTCAGTTAAAGAAATGGGGGGCGGCAAAGGTTTGAATCGTGAGATCTCTCTTCAAACCTTTCGCCGGATTTCAGGAAAAGATGTGATGACCTTCAGCCGCCAGATGAGTGATCTGCTGCGGTCCGGTCTCCCCTTGGTGAGATGTCTGGATGTCGTCGGTGACCAGACTCCCAATCCCAAAATGCAGTCGGTGATTAAATCGATAAGCAGCGACGTGCAGGGAGGCTTTCCTTTTTCTGATGCGTTGGCCAAGCATTCGAATGTATTTAGTAATTTATACAGCAGCATGGTTCGTGCAGGAGAGTTGGGCGGTATGTTGGATTCCGTTATGGAACGGCTTGCCGAGTTTCTCGAATCCGAGCAGGAAACCCGCAGTCGAATCATTTCGGCCATGACTTATCCTGCATTTATGGTGTTAGTTTGTATCTTTGTTATCATGGTTTTGTTTACAGTGGTGGTTCCCAACTTCCAGGTCATGTTTGATGAGGTCGAAGTGGATCTACCCATATCCACCGTGGTTTTGCTGGAATTAAGTTCTTTCGTGAGCACATGGTGGTGGTTGTTTATCCTCGCGGGAGTGGGAGTGATTTTCATGATCCGGAAGTATATCAATACGGACGCCGGCCGGTTCCAGTTCGATACATTGAAATTGCACCTCCCGTTGTTCGGTGAACTAATCCGGAAGCGCGAAATTGCCAAATTCTCCAGGACACTTGGGACTCTATTGGGAAACGGGGTGGCGATTTTGCGTGCTCTCGATATCACCCATGAAGTGATTTCAAATAGGATTTTGAAAGAGGATATTGAAGGATTTGCGGACAATATCAAAGAAGGCGAGAAACTTTCCACACGAATGTCCGAAAGTGACTTGTTTCCTCCTGTTGCTGTCAACATGGTTGCAGTTGGAGAAGAAACAGGGAATTTGGAAGAAACACTTCAGCGGGTGGCTGATGCTTTTGAAAATGAAACGAATCGAGTGATTAAAACCATTACCACCATTATCGAACCCGTCATGATCGTGGTGATGGCCGGAGTGGTCGGTTTCATTGTTTTCGCGATGATTATGCCGATCTTTCAAATCAGTCAAAGTATTCATTAAGTTGAAAACGCATCGTTATCAAACGGTAAATAATAAATACCTTATTCGAGGAGAAAAAATAATGAACAAACAAGAAAAACGTCAAGCCTTTACGTTGGTTGAGTTGTTGTTGGTCGTCACAATTATTGGTATTCTGGCTGGCGCTGTTCTGGTGAACTTTAGTGGGCAGTCTCAGCGGGCGAAAGAAACTCGCGCAAAAGCCGATATATCGAATATCGAATTG
>CAZXSQ010000064.1:6304-16921 GCA_964643335.1 uncultured bacterium | reverse complement strand
TACCTACGAATTGACGATCGGCTCTTATCCCACCACTGAACAGGGATTGACTGCACTGATCGAAGATCCCGGCGTCGAAGGATGGGAACAGCCATTTCTTACCCGGCGATCGTTCAACGATCCTTGGGGATATGAATACAGGTATCGTATCCCTGCATCACGGGGAATTAACTTCGATCTCTTTTCCGTTGGTCCCGATGGACAGGAAGGAACGGAAGATGATATCGGGAATTGGGAAGAAGAATATTAATCTTCGGCCTGATACTACTCGTTAATTTTTTTAAGGTAATTTAGTCGGTATAGATGGCGTTTTCGGCAACTCGTCCGCTTCAGCGGTGGAGAAAGGGATTATGTTGGCTTCTGACAAGAAGAACTGTGGATTCACTTTGGTGGAAATTACATTGGTGGTATTGCTTATCGCCATTTTGACTGCCGTGGGAATCCCCAGTTTTCGAGGATTGTACCAACGCTCGGAATTGCAAAAAGTGGCATCTGAATTCTCCGGAACATTGAGATACGCGCAACAACGGGCTGTTATGGAAAGAGTTCCTATTCGAGTTGTCATTGATGTTGACGACCATAAATATTGGGTGCCCGTCGAGGAAAAAGAGGAGCGGCGGCATTATCGCAGCCGCTCCTATCGCCGGCGCCAGTCCCGTTCCAGATCAAGCCATCGGGAACGAAAACGTGAAGTCAAGGAAATTCGCGCTTCGCTGCCTGAAGGTTTCATCTTCGAGTTTGTCTATAAAGTCGCATCCGATGATGAAATTAGACGAGGGGAAGGCGAAATCTATTTTTATCCCGATGGTTCGGCGGATGCGGCCTATATTACCATTCTTCGTTTGTCTGATAAAAAATACGAAGAGCGAAGGGCTTTCATGAAGGTCTCCCCCACGACGGGAACCATAAAAAGTCATGAAGGAAAATCCCAGGAAGAAGGATCGGAATTTTACCGTGGTTACTTTGAAGATCCAAGCATTTTATAAATCTATGAGCTGTCGGATTGGTTCCAAAAAACCAACACGGCAACAGGCTTTCGTGTTGGTGGAAGTTCTTGTTTCCATGACCATTCTGGCCATCGCCGGCACGGTCTTGATGCGTTCATTGATGAATTCCATGGAAATTTCACGGATCGTTCGTGATACAACCAAAGCGGTATTTTTGACCCAAGTCAAACTGCATGAATTTGAACTGGCTTATTCCAAAAAGGCGGGTATGGATCTTGGTGAATTTGAAGGGAGATATACCCAACCCGGCGCCTCTAAATTCCGATGGCATGCTCGAGTCGAAACGGATCATGAGCACGATGCTTATGTTATCCAGATATGGACCAGCTGGGGAGAAGACGATCGGTCCCGCCGCCGCCGGTCACGATGGAGTCGGCGGTCAACAGAAGGATTCATGTTAAAAACCATGGTACCGACAGCCCGTTACAATGAAGACCTGATATTTGGAAACACTCCCCAAACCAGGGAGAGAGGATCTTCAAGAAATCGAAGCCGTGGCCGCAGCCGCGGCGGCCGCAGATAACAGCATGGAGTGCGGGCATCTTGCATGGCGCGCGGGCATCCTGCCCGCATGATAAAAACTAGGAGCACGGGCCATCCTGCCCACATGGAAGAATGAAAAGATGAACGATTCTTACTATCCGCATAAACAGGCGTTTACACTGATTGAGTTGCTGCTGGGCATGACCATTCTTGCCCTGGTTATCGGCAGTGTATACACCGGCATGAAAGTCGGTATGGATGCCTATATTCGCGGACAATATACGATGGAACTCTATCAAACCGCCCGAATCGGATTAAGGCATATAACCGACGAATTGCGTTTTGCATTGTCAGCCGAAGCATTTTGGCGCCCACAGGATATGTACAGGCAAATCAGTTATGAAGAGTTAATGAGTATGTTCGGTGGACGGCCAATTATACAGGAAGAAGATCCCGGAGCAATCCGGTTCCTTGGTGAATCCGATTCGGTACTTTATGTGCGCAAGGTCTATCAATTGGATAAGTATCCGCCTTTCGATTTACAGGAATGCCGGATTTATGTGGATAAACAAGATCAGCTGCTCGTACTGGAGATTGTCCGATCGTTGCTGGCCGTCAAGCAGGCTTCTTGGTTTTACCGGTATGAGTTCCAGATCAACCTGGCCGGTCAGGTTATTCCGGCAGCCGGAGGGCGGATGCGTTTCAGAGAAGCCGGATTGATGGGAGAACCTCCTCTTCGGGAATATATTGGTGATACCGGAATGATCAATCAGAAATATTTGATTGCTGAAGGGGTCAAGTCGATCAAATTCAGATATTCATCCGGCTCCGATTGGTCGAGTAATTGGGATTCTCAAACCCTGGTGACTGAATACAGAATTTCACCTCAAAGTCCGAATTTCAATCAGCTGTCCGACGTTTTTGTTCACGAAAAAGGCCCTCCACAAATGGTGGAAATCAGTCTTGAACTGGAAAATAGGGATACAATCACCACAGCGGCTAATATTCCCGCAGGAAATATGCGTGAAACCGGAAGGGGGAATTTTGGACGATCACAACGAGCACCGGCCCCGGCTCAACCCAGAAACGAAACCCCGGCTGCTGTACCAGCGGCGAGAAGATAGTGAGAAATTAAATTATGTATACAAAAAACACGAACGAGACCGGAATCGTATTAGTTATAACCTTGTGGGTTATCGTGGTTTTGTCCACTGTCTCACTGGCATATGTACGTCAAGTCAGCCTGGAAATAAAAATGGTTGGATTTCAAAGGGACGCAACCGTGGTGGATTCTGTCGCCAATGCCGGTTTGCGGCAAGCGCTCATTCTTCTACGGGAGGACCGGATTAAAGATTCCGCGGAAAACTTCAAGGAAACTATTGTAGAATTCGAAGACGATGATGTTTATCAATACGATGGAGGAAATGAGGCCTGGGCCGATAATCCCTATTTGTACGACGGTGTTCCTTTTTATGAGAAAGGTGATCAAGTCGGATATTATTATGTGGACGTCGAAGATGAATCGGCCAAGTTTCCTATAAATAATCCATCGACAAACATTGATATGATTGCCCATTTGATCGAATTGACCGGTGTGGATGAAGACGATGCCCGGATTCTTGCCGGTGCGATAATCGATTGGCGTGATCCGGATGATGTTCCCACCGAAAGCGGTGGAAACAATTTTGGACGGGATTCGACGGATGAAATGGTATTTTATAATTCCGGCCGCAGTGGCCGTGACCAACATATCCCACAGGTGGTTGTTAAAAGTGGGCCGTTGGATTCCATTGATGAACTGTTGCTGATCCCCGGAATGACTCCGGACATCGTGTATGGAACGGTAGATCCCGATGATCAAGACCGGCGTGGACGATTCAGCCGCCGGAGAACCAGAAAAGGTGAATATCTGGGGCTGAAAAATTTTATCTCCGTTTATACACAAAAAGTCAATATTAACACGGTGAAATCCGAAGTGTTTGAAGCCCTGATGTACCCAACCCTAGGCGATCAAGCTGAAAAACTTGCGTCCGATTGGGTGGATTATCGGGATGCCCATGACAATGAAACGTATACCGAAGATGATAACGTTTTGAAGACCGTCGATAATTCAGATTTGGATGATATCCATATTACCAACGTCAATGGATTCAATGAACAATTATGGCGTCAAATGCATAGCCGGTATTTTGTAATTAGCTCCAATACGTTTGTGGTTACGTGTTTGGCTGAGTATGAAGGCATCGAAAAAGGATATCGTGTTGTCGTCGATCGTAAATTTATTCCCTGGGAGCAATTACCCATTTATGGTCAGGACACGGACAAGTTGGAAGATTTAGAACAAGTGCAATTGCAAGTCCGCTTATTCGAGCCTTTATTCGACGCGTCCAAAAGAATCGACAGAGTCATTTAAAGAAAAATATTATTGATATATTTAATTGTATATTGAATAAAGAGTATCGAGAGCGTTATTGAATTAAATTTCAAAAGACAGAAAGAATGAAAATACACGGGTTTAAAAATATTCATGGCTAGAGCTGCAAGAAAGAAAAAAACAAAAACAAAAGCGAAGTCCAAAAAGTTAGGCCGCGGACGCCGTTTTGCGACCGGAATCGACATCGGCAGTTACTCCGTCAAAATTGTTTCACTGGCCGGTGATGATTCAGGACAGATCGATGTCAGAAAAGTGACGGTTGTCCCTCTCCGCACACCGGATGGGGCGGAATATACAGAAGAGAAAATAGAACGTCAGAAAGAGGCGTTAAAAGAAGCCGTAAAGAGCCATTCCAGGTTGGAAGGCCGAATTGTCTTGGGATTTCCACGAGATTTGGCCACAATCCGTTACTTGAATCTGCCCTCGGTCAATACGGATGAATTGAAAGAGATGCTCTTATTCGATGTGGAACGGCATATACCGTTTCCTTCCGAAGACATGGAAATTTCCTTCCAGATCATAGAAAGGGTAGGGGAACATGAATCACGCTTGATGATGGTTTGTGCTCATAATAGAGAAATTAAACCCTACTTGGATATGTGTAAGGAGTTAGGAATTGAAGTGGAAGCCATTGATCTGGATGTCATTGGTGATTGCGAGGTGTATTCCCGCACGCTTTCACCCGATGAAACCGTGGCGCTGGTTAACTTTGGCCGTTCATCGGTTAAATTGGGGGTTTTGCGGAATCATACGTTGCTTTTCAGCCGAAGTCTCCCCGTGCAGGAAGACAAATTATTGAGCGGCTTCGCTGGAGCGAAAAGCTGGAAAGATTTGCAAGGGCGGGTCACTGCGGCGGGAGCGCTTCATCCGAATGAGCGTGAGCACTTTTCGAAATGGGTGGATAACCTCGGCATGGAATTGCTCCGGTCAATAAGTGCGTTTATGTATGAGCCTCACGGCTCACGCATCGATCGTATGATTCTTTGCGGTGGAGCCGGGTTTTTCCCCGCTGGCCCCCCGCGGGGGCTTAATTTACGCATTAAAACAAAGGTGACAGTGGAATCTCCTATTGATGGAGAATTGCCTCGCAGCGATCAATACAATGGTGTCGAACTGACCAGCTCCATCGGTCTAGCTTTGCGGGGATTGAAAGCCAATGGAAACAATATCAATCTGCTGCCCGAAAAATTTATTAAAGAACGGGAATATCGGCAGCGTTCCGCTTTTCGCAAGAATATTGTCATCCTGGTCTTTATGATCTTTACTTTGCTGGCCGGGACGGGGTATTTGAAATGGCACGAACAATATTTAAGGTCCTCTCAAGTGGAATCCAAATACAAAGAATTGAGGCAAGCCAACGCCAAGGTTAGCGCCATGCGGAAAAAAATTAATACAGTAAACCATTATTTGGATTCACAAAATTCATGTCTGAATGTGATTCAAAGTGTTCTTGAGATTTTCCCGAAAGATACCTATATCAAATCTATATCTTTTACCAAGCGTAAAACGTTAGAAATAACAGGTCAAGTTTCTTCCGATGCAGAAATACGAAAAATCAACGGTGATTTAATTGACCTGAAGAATGAGTCGGGTAACCGGTTTTTCAAAGGTGTGAATCCAAGATCGGATATCAAAAGGTTGAATTTAGGTCCCAAAACAATTCAGGTTCATGAATTTACATTTAATTGCTTGCTGAATTGGGAAAAACCTGAAAAATAGACAATTGAGCCCGGTTAGCCGAATATCAAGTGGTTGTCTTAGGAGTTATATATTATGGTTCAAAGGAAAAGCGAAAAAACATTATTAATTATTGTCATCATCTTAATCATCGGTTTTGGTGGTATGTTCATATACAAGAAATTCGGGGAAAACATGTTCCTTTTGGAAGATGGGTTGGATGATAAAATAAATGCCATCAACACATTGCTTTCTGAGCAAGAAAAAGCAGCCGAAATAACAGCGAAATTTGAAGACATGGAAAAGGAGTTGAAATTAGAAGGCAGTGATTCGGAACAAGTTTTGAAAATTCGTGAGGATTTGGCAAAGATATTGGAACAAGTGGGTCTCAAAAACAAATACCGCAGTATCGTTCCCAAAGATCCGCAGCGTGATGAGGATTTCAAGATCGTGTCCATTTCCATTGATCAAATTGAATGCACCCCCTCGCAATTGGGGCAACTTCTTTATCGGTTGGAAAAAGAGTCGAAAGTCATGGAAATAACAAATTGTCGAATTACCAATATGATGAACGAAGTGGGTGATATCGGGGGATACGGTTTAAGACGCCAAGGAAATCAAAATCAATTATCACCATTGAATGGGTTGCTTTCGATCAATCTCGAGATTTCGAGACTCATTGAATATCGGCAGGATGAAATTAAGAAAAGAAAGCGGAGTTAAACATGTATAACCGGAAATTGATTTTATCATATTTAATCTTATCGGTTTTACTCATTGGTTCAGCAGTGGTTCTTGCCTATGAGGTCAAGCATTATCTTTACGAGCGTCAATCCATTGAATTCAAAGATCCGACAGCCAAACAAATGGAAATATTGGAAAAGTTCAAAGAGGATGAAGCACAGGAAAGAAAAGAAATCCTGACCACATTTAATCAAACAAAGGCTTTTCGTTCTTTGGCTACTCCAATTCCTAGGCCGACTCCTACGCCTTTACCCCCGCCTTCACCAACGCCCGTGGTTCCTGCGAATGGATACAAGTTAAAGTATGCTACTGGAATGTATGCATCACTACTCCGATACGACGGCGAAACGATTCTGGCGAAAGAAGGGGATGTGATTGAATGTGAATTTGGCGATTTTAAAATTTTGGAGGTTGGGACCAATCCGCGTCCTTCCGTAAAAGTTCAGGATGTCAAAAGCGGTGTTGTACGAATTATTTATCAAGATGCCAGAAAAAAACCGAGAAAAAAATAATTAAAATTATGTGAATCCAGCGCTGACCCTGGATTAAATAATTATCAAGGAATATTGAGTTATTTTGTAAAAAAGGAGAAATACTTTGCGTATCACTCAGATTGTGTTGAAAGAGTACATCTTGGTTCTGATTGTGGGTTTCTTTTTTGCTCTGAATGCTTTGGGTCAGCAGCAAACACAGCCTCCCCAACCCCAGGGGGAACAGCAAGAGGAAGAGGCAAGCGGTCTGGATAAACGGTTAGGACCTGTCCAGGCCATGGGAATTCCGCTTTCTGAAGTATTAGGCATTCTTCAGATGGAGAGTGGCCTGCAGATGGTGCTGGATCAAGGTGTCGATCCACAGGTAACTTTCAATCTTGAAAATCCCACAGTGCGTGAAGTGTTGCAGACTGTCCTTCCTGCAAACGGTCTAGATTACTTTGTTATGGACAGCGGTATTATCCGCATCGGTACTGAAGAAACTATAGCCGGTTTGAAGATGCCGGATGTTGAATTGACTACACGCACCTTTTCCCCACGTTACTTGGATATCGAACAGTTGCAATCTGCATTGGATGGATTACGTAGCCCGAATGGGAGAGTGGTTATCGATCCGGATACACGAAAGATAATCGTTGAAGACATCCCGGAAGTGGTTGAAGACATGGCGGAATTGATTTATCAGTTGGATGTTGAAACTGAAACCCGGGTGTTCCCTATTAAATACGCGAACGCTCAGGAGATAGCCGACCAGCTTCAAGGAGTCATCAGCACAGCTGAAGGGGAGTTGTTTATTGATTATCGGAACAATCTAATTATAATCACCGACACCCCTGAAAGGCTGGACATGGCCCAGGCAATCATTGAACAGTTGGATGTCGAACTGGCGTTTAAAGTGATACCACTCGCATTTGCTTTACCTGAAGATGTTATACCTATAATCGAAGGATTGTTGTCTGAAAGCGGGTATGTGGATTTCGATCCAAGAACGTCACGTTTGTTCATTCAAGATATCCCTTCGATTCTCGAACAAATATCCAGGTTAATCGAGCAATTTGATATTCCTACTCAACAGGTATATGTAGAAGCCGATATTGTACAAATCACTAATGATAAATCTCTCACATTCGGAACCTCTGCCTCCTTTGGCCGAGACATTGGTAGAGGGGGAGACCCTGCCTTCCCTGGATCCGATGTTCAATCTGCCTCCGCCGCGGCAGGGGGGAGTGGATTTTTTTCTTTCAATCCTTTTCTCGCAACTTCCGGTGATGGCTTGACCCTCATGGATGTGCAGCAAGGCAATTACCGTTTTCAAATTAATGCCATGGTTGAAAACCGTGATGCAGAAATTGTGGCAAGCCCGCGTTTATTAATTCAAGACGGCCAGGTTGGCGCGTTCACTTTGGGATCGAGAGAACCTTACTCCACCCGCCAGAATTACGGTGGTTATTATGGTGGTGAATATGGTAACGATATTTACACCCAAAATTTCCTTGAGGTAGGTACATCACTTGAACTGGAAATCTATGCCAGTGAAGCCGGTTATGTCGAGATGTATATCGGTGTCCAAGATACAAAAAGCCGCCGTGTTCAGTTATCAAATTTGGGGGAGGCACTCGCAGTGGATGGTTCATTTATCGATACAGCAGTGACGGTCAAAAGCGGCCGAACCGTGGTATTAGGGGGTATTATAAACCGCCAGAATTCGCGCTCTCAGTCCGGCGTTCCGATCTTAAGCAGCATTCCTGTTTTAGGTGCTTTGTTCAGGAATAGAACTTCTCAAGATTCCAAACAAAAGTTATTGATTTTTATTACTCCAACCATTGTTAATATCGATGATCCCTATTCATTCGCTCAGGTTGACAACGTACAAAGAATCAAAGAATTAAGAGAAAGAGGAGCCACCGGATTTGTCGAAACCAAGATTGACGAACGATTCCTCGACTGGAGTGAAGAACAGCAATACGAACAAGAAGCGATCAATGAAGCGTTGCAGAACTATGAAGATATCCCCAAGCCCGGTAACAATGCTGGAGGATCTCCTCCACAGTATCGTTCCATCAGCAATAATGGAGGGATGAATAATTTCCAATCGAGAAGAGAAAGACCTCCCTCCTTAAGAGAGCAAAAAGAACAAGGAGTTATGCGAGCTTCTCCGAATAAATAATATTTTCTGATGTATAGAATCCAAAGGGTTTTTTTATTCAGGTGAGGGAAAGTTATGCCTGCAGGGAGAATGGCAGATGGGAGTGATTCACTATTTTGCTTATGGGTATCATATCGATCCCGAAACTTTATCCCACTTAAATATTCAATTTGAGTCCTGCAGTCCTGCGTTGTTATCTGGATATCAATTGGTTTTCAATGTTCTGGAAGATGAACTTTTTCTCTTTGAAAAATACGGACTCCCCAATATTGTTCCAAATGCCCAAACTTTCGTTGAAGGATTGATGTATTCTATTGAAGAAGTGGGCCTCCCTCTGCTGGACAAAGCTTCTGGTGTCGATACCCTCAAATATTACCGAAAGAAAATTAAAATAAAATTGCTGAACGGGTCTCGAAACGGTTCGCCAATAGAGGCGGTAACGTATGTAGGCTGGCCTGATGTGACAGCAAAAGGATTACAGCCGAATGTAAAATATCTACAGAAATTGGTGGAGGCAGCTTGTCGCCAAGGGATTTCATCATCGTTTTGCCGATGGTTGGAAAAACATCCTTGCATTTTTTAAATCTTGGTTAAATCTGGAATCCCAATGTAAGGCAAATGCCTGTATTTCTCCCGATAATCCAATCCATAACCGACAACAAATACTCGAGGGATATTAAATCCACGAAAATCTATGGGAAGAGAAAAAGTGTTTTCGTATCCTTCTTTCACCAACAGAATGCATGTTTTAAGAGATTTTGGACTTTTTTCCATACATCGGTTCCAGGCATAGTTCAAACTGGCTCCCGTATCAAGAATATCTTCGATTAAGATGACATTTCTTCCTGTAAACTCAGGACAAGGTATCTCAAATTCACGAACTGCTCTTTGCGGGGACGTCTCTCCTTGATAACTGGATAAATACATGAAGCCAATCTCGATATCCATATCCAGCTGTTTCATCAGATCGACAAGAAAAACAACCGACCCTTTTAGAATCGAAAGGAGTATCAGATCCTCGTTTTGATAGGCCTGTTTGATTTCTTTCGCCAGTTGTTGAATCTTCAGTTGAATTTCTTCTGGTTGGATCAATATTTGTTTGATTGGAAAGTCCATTATTGCGATGTTGTTCCCGTAGCGGACTCGGGTTGGTCAGCGGTTAATTTGGTTAACAATTCCCGCACACGCGGTTGAGTTTTGTCAATCCGAATGGATTTTTGCAGATACTTATGTGCCAGCAGCATTTGTCCCCGGCGGGCATATAAGGTGGCCAGCAAATTATACAGTTTGGGATTACGAATTTGGATGTTCTGGCTTTCCAATTGTGATTCGGCTTCAGTGGCTTGCGTGAGAGCTTCGTCTTCCCGCTTGGCGGCAAAAAGAAGTTCGGCATATTCAACCAAAGTCCATGGTGTGGCGTCCGGCGATGCCAACGCACGGGTGAAAGCGCTTTCCGCTTCGCTGAATCGCAGCAGAATCATCTCCGCCCGTCCGATGAGAGACCACAAATCCGCATCCATCGGCTGCTCTTCAGTAAGCGGCATGGCTATATCACGGGCTTTTTTGGCATTGCCAATTGCCAGGTAACTTTCAGCGATTTGCTGGATTGATTCCGGAGTACTGGAGGCAGAGTTT
>CAZXSQ010000064.1:0-6294 GCA_964643335.1 uncultured bacterium | reverse complement strand
ATTTTCTGGCTTCTTGAAGGTTGCCTTGTTTCGCCAGTACCAAGGCCAGAGAGGCTTTGGCTGATGCGGCGACTTCATTATTTTTCAGATTGATAGCCGCCCGAAAAGCACCTTCTGCCTGCCGCCAGTCCAGCATTTTTGAATAGATTGTTCCAAGAATGAACTGTGCACGATCTGAATGACGTCCGTCTTCACTGAGTTGTTGAAATTGGTCCCACGCTTCTGAGACATTCCCTGTATCCAGAGAAAGTTCTACAAGCAGCTGCTGAATCCGATTGCTTTCCGGGGCTAGATTCCGAGCTTTTTGTGCAAGGCCTTTGGCTTCGGAAAACCGGTTTTGTAGCCTGCGAATGACGGCCAGATTATAGAGTAATTTGGGATCATTGGGATTGTCGATTTGAGCCTTAAGAATAATAGACGCTGCTTCATCCAATTGATTTTCTGCAAGCAGTGAAGACACATCGATCACAGTACCCGGATTGTTTTCAGCTTGATTGCATGAATAGAGATAAACAATATTTAACAAGAAAAAAAATCCAATAAACGCTTTAATCGTGGGAAGCTTGAATGCTTTTCTCATACTGGACTAGAGTTCCTCGCTCTGCTATTGGTGGGCTGCAAGTAATGACGCTTTTCCGGTCTTGAAGATGTTGCTTTTATATTATAATGGTATCATTGAGTTATATAGGTTCAAAGCCCTGGCAACTATATAGTGGTTTCGAATTTTGTTAAGGGCAGGCGGGGGGATAAAATGAATGTGTTAAAAACGTTTCTTAAAGAAAAAGAGAGTTCTGATTCCTGAATCATAATGAAATTGTTGCAATCTAATCTATTACAAAATGTATCCGTTATTTCTCATGGTTTTTTCTGCCCTGGTGACTCGAAAGGGTGCCATTACAACTTTAGTTTCAAAAACGGGGAAAAAGAGGACGTGCTCGATGCGCGCCGTCAAGCCTGTGAATTGATTTTCTCACGTTATGATCATTTGACTCACGTGTATCAGGAACACGGTTCAACAATCTGGACAGCAGCTCCGGAACACCGTGGAGCAGGCGCGCTTGATGGCCAACAGCAGATAGGGAAGGGAGATGCCCTCATCACCAACGAACCTTCTATACCTTTGGCCATATTAATTGCTGATTGTTTGCCCATTTTTTTTGCCGGCTGTTCCGGGAAAGCGGTTGGAATAGCCCATGCCGGCTGGCGTGGAACGCATCAGGGAATCGCCTCAAAAATGGTGAAACGATTTCAGGACGAGTTTAAGATCGATCCGGCTCATTTGCTCGTTTGGATTGGTCCCGGCATTTCGCACTGTTGTTTTAAGGTGGGAAAAGAAGTCTGGAATCCCATTCAGAACAAATGGGGGGATTTTATGGATTGCTTTGATGAGCAATCCATGCATATCGATTTAAAAATGCTGAACCGGTATCAGCTTGTCATGGCCGGAGTTTTGAAGGAAAATATTGAAGACAGTCCGGATTGCACCTGTTGCCAAAACAATTTTTTCTCGTACAGACGGGATGGAGCGGGTGCGGGTCATAATCTGGCAGTAATTCAACGAAAGAAGTGAGTGATGTAAACGATGGCAGAATTGATGTTGAACGGAATCGTAGAAGAAGAGGTAAGACGGTATTATCACATCTGTTTTTTTACGGATAAGAAAGGTCCTGATCTTGAGAATGAGGATAATTACATCTTCGTCCCCAAAGTTATTTGCCGGATTGTCGATGATATGACGGTGTGTATTCAAGATTGGTATGTTTACAAAAAAAATCTGAGTTGTTTTATTCGTTACAGAAGGCGTCCCTTACAAATCAAAGATCAGAAAAAGGATAAAAGGCCGTATCCTTCTTCCAAAGATAAATTTTATACCCCGCATCAAACAGATTTTAAATCTTTTCGAAAATGACTTGTTGAGTCAAAGATTATTCGGGGGACGTTTTCATAATTCCAACATAAAGCAGTAAATTTTTTCCATTGAATAAATAAAAAATTTGAAAGGGGAGAAAGGATGAAACGTAATTGGACATTTTTGTGGATTTTATTTTTTTTACTGATGGGTATGGTGGGACTGTCATTCACTGCAGCTGGCTCAGATGATGTCATTTTACTTTCAAATGAACAAATTCGAGATGCCAATGTGAACGGAATAGAACTTTCACAAACAGGTACGTACTCCGTTTGGGCCTGGTCAAAAAACTCTATTCCTCTTTATGTCCACATTGAAGGAAATGTTTTAAAAGTTTTACCCAACACTGATTCGAATGATGAATACTCCTGGAAAAAACTTGGAGAGTCAAAACTCGAAAAGGATGGCAGGATTTCAATTCGAGTTTTGACCGATGAGGAATCTCAAATCCTGCAGCCCCATGTTGTTGGATGGCTCGCTTTGTCAATTAAACCCAATTGGACTCCTGGTCAATACTTTGATCTGACAAAAGTTTATGAGGGTAAAGCAGAAATAATTGATGACCAAAGGCTGGGAATCCTGAGATCGAACCGCGAATACTATCATTTCCCCGGCTATGAAAGCAAACGGGAATGGTTGGAGCGTAAATACGAACTGAACGATCATATTTTAGTCAGCATGGGGACTTACCCTTTACCCGAGAAGACTCCTCTGAATCCAAAAATATTCGGCCGGATCGAGCATGAGGATTATACGGTTGAAAAAGTATATTTCGAGAGTTACCCCGGCTTTTTTGTCACTGGGAATCTTTACCGGCCCAAAGGGAAATCCGGTCCGTTCCCCGGCGTGGTATCCCCGCATGGTCATTGGAGTGAAGGACGCCTGGCGAATAACGATCGTGGATCGGTTCCCGGTAGAGCCATCAATTTTGCCAAACAAGGCTATGTGGTCTTTACCTATGATATGGTTGGCTATGTAGACAGCAAACAGATCGGTCACAAGTTTGGTGACCGTGATGAATGGCTGTGGGGGATTTCGCTGCACGGTTTACAATTTTGGAACAGCATCCGGGCGGTTGATTTCCTCTCCTCTCTTCCTGATGTCGATCCGGAAAAAATATGGTGTACCGGCGCGTCCGGAGGTGGCACTCAGACTTTCTGTTTGATGGCGGTGGATGACCGGGTTAAAGTCGCAGCGCCGGTCAATATGATATCGGCTCATTTTCAAGGCGGCTGTTTATGTGAGAATGCTCCGAATTTACGCGCCAACGCCACCAACGTTGAATTTGGCGCAATGATGGCTCCCCGGCCGTTGTTAATGGTCTCAGCCACCGGTGATTGGACCAATGAGACAATGCGGGTGGAATATCCCTCAATTCGATCTATTTATGAATTATTTGATGCAAAAGATCATGTTCAGGCCGTCCAGATCGATGCTCCTCATAACTACAACAAGCAAAGCCGTGAAGCGGTCTATGCCTGGTTCGGACGATGGTTATTGGGAATTGAGGATTCCAATCAACTTCGTGAAGAAGAGTTTACTGTGGAGAGCGATGAGGATCTTCGTGTTTTCCCTGGACCACTCCCTGATCATGCCATTAATGAGGAACAATTGGTTTCTTATTTAATAGAACAGTCCGAGTACCAGTTCCAAGAAGTGTTTCCGGAAAATGAACTTAAGCTTAGAGCATTGCGCAGGCGGGCACGAACTGCTTTGAAACATGCATTCGGCGCGGAACAACCTGAACGCGATGAACTCGATGTAAAGCGCGTGGAAGTCATAAAGCAAGACGGTCTTACCCTTGAAAAATATATATTAAGCCGGAAATGCAAAGCAGGCAAAATTCCAGGAATTCTCCTCATTCCAGATAACTGGGATAGCATAAAAGAAGGAGTTTTATTGCTGCATGGAGAAGGCAAGCAGGCATTGTTTGATCTGGACACCGCAAAACCATGCAACTTATTACAACTGTTACTGGATGAAGGCTATATTGTATTCATGCCGGATGTATTCATGACAGGCGAATTCAACACTTCGTTTGAAAAAGCACAGCGCGAAAAGGACATAAGCCATTTTCTCACTTACAACCAGACCAAAACAGCGTTAAGAATTCAGGATATACTCACGTCAAAAGCCTTTCTCGAATCCCGGTATGAATCAAATCAAAACAGCCTTATTGGTGTTGGGGAGGCGGGCATGTGGAGTCTTTTAGCCGCTCCTTTTATGGATTCGCTCGATACGGCCATTATTGACGCCAATGGTTTTGATAGTGATGACGATGAGGTTTATCTAAATAAACTTTTGGTTCCAGGTTTAAGAAGGGCAGGGGATGTTCGCGCAGCACAAGCCCTTTTGGCTCCCACGCCTCTCATGATTTATAATACACAGAGAGTTTTTGAGACAAAATGGGCTGAGCAAGCATACAAAACCGCTGGGATGACCGACTTGCTGGAGGTTATGGAAGGTCCTGCATCCATGGAAAGAATTTCAGTTTGGCTGAAAGATATGCGCCTTTAATACATACATCATCTGTTTTATATCTTTTTTATATAACCTATGAACCGGAATAAAATTAAACAACGTGTACGAAAAACTTTCGAGATTATGCGGCATCCTTTTGCGCATCCGTCTGTGAAAAAGTTTTTCGGCTCCCCCCATCCAAAATCCACAGCTGGGAAAATGATTTTTGGATCGAGAATCATCTACAAAATTTTTAATGATAAGGGAGTGTTGGCTCATGCCTCCGTATGTAGTTATACAACCATTCTTTCGCTTGTTCCAATTCTTGCTGTCTCTCTTTCGATTCTCAGTGCTTTTACTTCCTATAAAGAATCCAATCAATCTCCACAGGCTGTAAACGGAAAAGAGCAAAAAGTTGAAGAGCAATTCGATAGCAATTTAAGTAATCAGGTGTTTGATTTTTTGTTTGAGCAATTTGTTCCTGGTGTAGCCAATGGTGCCAGAGATGAAATTCGGCGGGCGAAGCAGGAGATGCTGGAATTCATTCAAAAAACCGCTGCATTGCGTTTCATTAGTTTGATTTTTTTGGCGTTGGTAAGTGTTTGCCTTTATAACAGCATAGAACATGCGTTCAATGAAATATGGTCCGTACGGCATAGACGAAGTCTATTCACAAAATTTGTTTCCTTTTGGTTATTGCTCACCCTTACCCCATTGCTTTTAGGTATGTCGTATTACTACACAACTCAATTGGCAGAAAGCGAGGCGGTGACCTGGTTGAACCAACAAAGATGGGGAAGTTGGCTCGTTCAGCATAGTGTCTCCTATTTCTTTACTTTGATCGCATTCATGTTTGCCAATCGGTATCTTCCCAACGTGCATGTTCAGCTAATCCCTGCTTTGTTGGGGAGCGCGCTGTCGGCCATTCTTTGGGAAACAGCCAAGGTAGCTTTCGATTTTTATATCTCCTATACCACCAGTCGGCATGGATACTACACTGTGTTTGGGACCGTCGCAGCGATACCGATATTTATTCTCTGGTTGTATTACAGTTATTTATGTTTTCTTCTTGGACCGGTTATCGCGACATCAATTCAGGATTACAATCGTCATCTCGGCAGGCTTCGCCGTAAATCTATCGGACTTGCTCATCGGCCCATTCATTCGTTGAGACTCTTTTTTGAAATTTGTCGCCATTTTCGAGACGACAAAAGCGGAATCGACTTTTTGGACCTTGAAAGCCGAATGGGATGGCCAGAGAACAGAATACGACGATGTTTGAATGAACTGATATCCACTGATCTTATTCATTATGAAAATCGAAAACAACTCTACTACCCCAATGCCGATCCTGACAGTTTACGAATCTCCGAAGTGCTGAAGCAATTGATGGGATTTGATTCAGAAAAATATAAATCCGGACTGCAGGAAGAGGAAACATGGGAGGATTCTTTAAAACAACTGCTTTTCAGCAACGGAGATTATAGCGTAAGTACATTGATATCCATGGGGAAGGTACCCGAAGAAATCCAACCCGCCTTATAAAATTGGGCGCGTTTATCCTTACCGCTTTCTGGGAGCGCGGGCATCCTGCCCGCACGTATGAGTAATAACGTTAACCTGGTGGTAAAAAGTGGCGGAAAAGATGTCCGCCCTCCATCATTATGAAAAGCGTAGCGCTTCCACAGGCTTAAACTTCGATGCTCGGATGGCCGGGTAAATTGAAGCCAAAAAGCTGACAAACATGGTGTATAAAGAAGCCCCGACGAAGTCCATCACTTCCATCTCACAAGGTAAATATTTGAGATAATAAATCTGGCCTTCACCGGGAAGTTCCGGAGGAAACGCCTGGATGAGCGAACAAATGCTGTAACCCCCAATTACACCAATGATCGCTCCGGTTGTCCCCACCAAAATCCCTAATG
>CAZXSQ010000063.1:11991-18956 GCA_964643335.1 uncultured bacterium | reverse complement strand
ATGTTTTCATCTGGAGCGCCATTTCCAAAAGCAATATCGATTTGATTGTCACCGTTAATATCGACGAAAGCAACTGAATGCGAAGAATCAGTTCCATTACCCAGCAAGATTCGGGAGATGAATGTTCCGGCCCCACCATTCATATACAAGAAATTTTGCCCTGAACCTTCAATTGGGATTCCAGGATAAACAGACCAATCGAATTCTGATTCGTTTCCAACAGCGATATCTAGGTCTCCATCTCCATCGACATCCGCAATATCAACTTCTGCAGTACGATAATAATCGCTCCCCAGTCCTTCACTAGTAATAAAGTTCCCTCGGCCATCATTAAAATAGAGCATATTCAGTTGTGAATTGGGATACCCCCGATTTCCTGGCGGGGTGGCAAGGGCAAGACCGCTTGCGGTCAGCCCTTGCGGGGGACCTACCTAGTGCCACTTACGTCAAAGGCTTCCGCCGCGGCGGAAGCCTTTGACACTATCCCATCCGGCGGGTGGGCTTTCCTGACGTTTCATTACGATATTGAATGGATCATTTCAAGGGTGAAATTACCTGCTATAATAATGTTCGAAAGCAACAAAGATTCTTGCTAAACGTAAAAGTAAAAGGTTGAATTAAGATGAATATTATATTGCCGGAAAAACTGGAACGTAAAGTAACAGAATGTGTTGATAAAGGTGACTATGCAAGCGTCAGCGAATTGATTGAAGAGGCTTTGCAACAGTTTTTCCAAATTTCAGATGACTCCGATGATTCAATCACCCCCGATGAGGCAGAACGGATCCGTCAGGTAATCGAACCACGGCTTGCTGCTGTAAAAGCGGGGACAGCAAAATTAATAGACGCAGAAGATGTATTCGAAGAAATCGAACGAAAATATTTCCGTTAGTTTTGAATACTCCTGTACAAATTAATCTTTGTTGATGAAGCCAGAAAAGAATATGATAAGGAAATTGAGTATTCATGTAAAACCTGGGGGGTAAAACACGGGAAGAAATATGCTGCAGAGCTTAAAAGAAGCATACAGAGTTTAAGAAGAAATCCTTATCTTTATCCAGAAAAAGAAGAAATTCTTGCTGGAATCAGAATCAAAAAATATAAAGGTATACAGTACAGGATAATCCTCCAGTTGTAATTATATTGGCTGTATACAGTATTTATCAAGAGATTAATGTTGATTTTTTGAAGAATAGAATATGAAAACCCGTAAGATGTGTCACGTTTTCCGACCCATCGATTTTTCCCCAGAAAGTGATGGGTCAAACGACGCAAGCTATCCTACAGTTTTTGTCACAATACGAATTCTCATATATAATTAGTTAGACCTTATTCTGGATGGAGACCATAATAACGATGATAGTTAAGGAAGAATTAATCGAAAAAGTACGTACTCTTTCAATTGAACAAATCCAGATCGTATCGGATTTCATAGATGAATTAGATAATGATGAGGGATTGGATGAGGATATTAAGGAGTTTGATCGCCGATTAGAGAATATAGAAAAAACTAGTGGAAGAAGCCTTGTTTCTTTTGAAGAGGCTCAAGAAAAAATACGCCAAAAATTGAAACAGCAATGAGATACATCATAAAATTGGACGCAAAAGCGTTTCGTGAACTTGATTCAATCCCACCAAAAACTGCTGATCGTATCTTAATGTCTATTAAAAATCTTGCAGATAATCCTAGACCACCCCGATGTATTAAATTAAAAGGAAGAATGAATCAATACAGAATCCGTATTGGAAACTTTCGAGTGCTTTATATGGTGGATGACGGCCATTCTCTTGTCACGGTTGTTCATATAAAAAATCGTAAAGATTCCTATCGATGAAGAAAACGTCACGATAGTGGTGGCAAGGGCAAGACCGCTCGCGGACAGCCCTTGCGGAGAACGCTACCTGGTGCCACTTACGTCAAAGGCTTCCGCCGCGGCGGGCGTTTGGCACTCGGCGAAGATCTAATTGGCCCCCAAGGAATTTTGTTCATTGCAAATGCTCCTTTGGCTTATAACAATTTATTCAATGGGTTCTGCACTTTATATAATATTGTCTTGACTGTCAAGATAGATTAGCATGAATTTTACCATATTCTAGCCTAACAACTAAAATGGAATTCTATTGTTTATGAAAAAATTAAATCAGGAATTAATCCATACCTATACTGATCAATTGACGAATCATTGCGTTTCTCCATCCGATCGAAGGGATTTCTTCAAGGGATTGTTTTTACCAGGAAGGACGTGAAGAATTTTTCGGGTATTGTCATCGGAATTACGGAAAAAGATGTCCAGGTCTTGGGTGGCGCGGATATACCCGTGGAACGTGACCGCATACCCACCGATAATCACAAACTCAACTTGTTTCCCGGTGAGGCTGGGTGGCAAGGACAAGACTTTTTGCGGTCAGCCTTGCGGTAGTAGTACTTAGTGCCTCTTTCGTCAAAGGCTGGCTTCGCCTTGCCTTTGGCACCCGGCGATGATTTCTGATAAATGGGTTTTAGCTTCATGTAAACCAATATTTTTCATTATGAACCTTCCGTGCCAGTTTATGAATTAGCTTATATGAGAATACAATTAAAAACAAGCAAAACTGCTGGATGTACGATGAATATTAGATTGAGCCACTTTCGTCAAAAGCTTCCGCCGCGGCGGATTCCCTTTGGCACCCGGCACCTCGGCATTGTTATCAGTTTATATGCCACCGTGCTTAAATAGCCTTTGAATAGACCTTTACTTCTTTTTTAAGTTTTTCACCCAGATTGTCAGATTCAATTTCCAAATCATAGTGCGCTTGTAAATTAGTCCAGAATTGTGGAGTCATATTGAAATATCTCCCTAGCCTGAGCGCCGTATCCGCTGTAATAGATCTTTTACCATGTACTATCTCATTGATACGCCGTGGTGGTACACTAATATCTTTAGCTAAACGATATTGTGAAAGCCCCATAGGATCAAGAAATTCTTCTTTTAATATTTCTCCCGGATGTATAGGATGTATTTTCCTTAAACTCATGGCACATATCCTTTCAATGATAATCCACGATTTCTACATCAAACGCATTACTGGATTCCCATTTGAAACATATCCTCCACTGGTCATTGATGCGAAAGCTATGCTGGCCCTTTCTGGCCCCTTTTAATAGCTCAAGGCAATTTGATGGCGGTATTAGTAGTGATTCAATATCAGTCGATGCATCTATCATCCATAGTTTTTTCATCGCCCGTCTTTGAATCTCATGCGGAAATTTTTTGGAATACCGACGGTTATAGATTTTTTCAGTTTCCTTACATTTAAAAGTTTTTATCATAGAGATATTAACACTTCTCGTTATTATCATCAAGCGTTAATATGATGACAACAATTTATTCAATGGTTTCCGAACTTTATACCATATAGTCTTGACAGTCAATAAAGATTCGCATGAATTTTCTCTATATTCTATATTGCTGTTTATTACAAATAAGCTTTAAGCTATGTATTACTTCTATAAGTGTTTCTTGTTCTTCAACGCTGAGTTATCAAGTTGCAATTTTGTCAAAGGCTGGCTTCGCCTTGCCTTTGGCACCCCGGCGTCCTTCTTCTTTCAGATCATTTATCTTAAGTCCATCAAGAGTGAGACGTTTGCGGAGAGGTTGAGTTTAGATTACAATGCGGTCAGGGAGGTTCGCTTCCCATTTATTTAATGAATGAATTTGGTTTTGTCTCAAAATAATGTTCGATAACTGGGAATGCCACAACATAGGGCAATCACACAGGATTGTCTCTACATTATGTAGGGTTAGACCTATGTGTCTAACCTCCTCCTATGTGTCTAACCTGTTTTGTGAAAAAAACACCCATTTCGAAAAGGATTAAGTTGTTTTTTGAATGAAATCATCCAAAAAAGAAAAAATTTCTGTCCGATTCGAACCTGCCGGAGTGGAAATTCAGGTTGAACCTCCCATTTCTGTCATGATGGCCGCTGCGGAGGCGGGGATTGCTTTGGAACATCCCTGCGGCGGACTTGGTGTATGCGGCAAGTGTGTGGTGAAACTGCTTAAAGGCAGAGCGGAGCATTCTCATGCCGATCATGCCATGTTAAGCCCGGAAGAAATCGAAGAAAGGTATTATTTGTCCTGCCAGACTAATTTATATGAAGATACGGTTGTTGAATATACGGCGGGACATGAATCAGAAGCGGGTCTGGTGCTTATTGATGGGGTGAGCGCCCCCATAGAACTGCTTCCCCGTCTGGTGCGTGTTCAAGTGGAAATACCTCCGCCTTCCCTCTCGGATTTACGCGATGACTCAACTCGGCTCATGGATGCACTATCCAAAAAAAAATATCAGACGAATCGAATCCGGTTCCCCCTTTTGCAAAAATTACCGGACATCCTCCGATCAAACAAATGGAACGTATCCGTGATTTGCCAGGATGATGAAATCATCGATGTGCGGGCATATGATGATAGCCGGAAAATCCTTGGAGCCGCTGTGGATCTGGGGACGACCACCGTTGTCGTGTCCATAGTCGATCTGGAGTCCGGCGAGGAACTTGCCAAAAGAGGCGGGGCCAACGAACAGTTGGTTTATGGTCCGGATGTACTGTCCAGAGTCAATCTAACGATAACTGAGATCAATGGCAGTGAACTGCTGCAGCAAAAAATTATGCAGACGGTAGACCGGATGATAAGGGACATGCTGGATGAACTCGGTGACATTTCACCGGATGTCCTACTGGTTCAGGCTGTTGGGAATACCATTATGCAACAGCTATTTACCCGTATCGATCCGGCTCCAATTGCTCATTCACCTTTTGTTCCGGCGATTAAATCCTCGATGGATTTGAAGACAGGGGAAACCGGATTGAGTACTGTACCGTATGCTGATGTTCATCTCGCGCCGGTTATAGCAAGTTATGTGGGCGGAGACATCGTCGCCGATATTCTCGCCTCCGGTCTTCATGAGGCCCGTTATCCTTCGCTTTTGGTGGATATTGGCACAAATGCGGAGATTGTGTTAGGGTGCCGAGATCGTCTGATGGCCTGTTCCTCACCCGCTGGTCCAGCGTTTGAAGGCGGGCATATTTTTCATGGAATGAGGGGAGTACCTGGAGCGATTGAGTCGGTTTGGATGGATGAGGAAGATTTTCACGTTTCAACTATTGGAAAACGAAAAGCCGAGGGGATTTGCGGCTCTGGTTTAATCGATGCTTTGTCTGTTTTGTTAAAAACAGGAGTAGTGGATGAAACCGGACGATTATTAAGCAAACAAGATTTTCCCGGCCCGGATTGGATTCGCGAGAGATTGGAGCCATTTAAGAAAGGAAACGGATTTTTTTTAACTCAAGGGAAAAAAGGGCCGATACACATTACCGACAAAGATATACGTGCATTGCAGTTGGCTAAGGGTGCAGTTCAAGCGGGGATCCGTATTCTTTTGGATGAATGGAAGATAGAATTAAAAGAAATTGACCAAATTTTTATTTGTGGCGCTTTTGGTAGTAAAATATCACCTCAATCGTCTCAACACGTTGGTCTGATTCCGCCGATTCCACTAGAACGTGTTCGTTTTTTAGGCAATACGGCACATATTGGCGCAAAAAGGATGCTACTTTCTCAAAAAGAATGGGACTTAGGAGTTTTCATAAGTGAAAAAGTGTGCTATTTTGAACTATCTGGCCTTTTAGCGTTCCAAGATTTGTTTGGAACCTCTCTTGGATTTGGGAATGATTGGAATCTTTTATGAAAAATTGTGTATAAATCCCTTTTTTTTCTTGACATTTATGCAATTTTCATCTAAAAAATAGCGGTTAACGATTATTATAGGTGGACTTGCGCTTACGGCCTGTGTATGCGATTATATAGTACGTTAAATTTTTTAAACTTATCGATGACCCAGTTAGAAGGGGGTTCAAATGAATAATCACTCGGCTGGACTTCGAAAACGGTGTATATCCAAAATAAAAACAAACCTCGAAGCAGCTGTGTTCGGGAGAGGAGCAGAATATCCCATGAGACGAATGTTTCATTTTTTTATCGGAGGTTTGGCGTTCCTTCTGGTTGGTATTTTACCGGTCGGAGCACAAGATTCACAGTGGGATTTTGTCTATAACGGTGAGAAACTCCCACAAACCATCATTGATGAAGGCGGTGGAGATTGGCAGCCTATCGAAGGCGAGACGAATGGTCAAACTGCCTATGAAACCATTGCCATGACAGGCGATGCCCAAACAAGTGGAATCTGGTTAAGGATGGATGATAACACCACTCCTAATCCTGATGCATCACCTTGGGCACGAGGATATTATTTCGGGACAGACGTCTATAGTAAATATTCAGGAAAAATGACGTTGGTCATGCGCATCAAGGATTTGGGTACCGATAGCCAAAAGTCGGTGATGGATATCCACACGAATCGTACCGATGAGAACCAAGGCCGGTATTGGACGTTGGGACATGTGACCGAAAGTATTGAAGGTTCTGCTGGTTGGGAACTTGGTCAGACAGACGATGGCCGTAACGCCAACGTCATGAATCCCGCCAATAACGACGTTCGGACGGATGCTTACAATGAATGGGTAATTCTTCGCATCAATATCATCGATGAAATCGCCGGAGATGATTTTTCACAAATAAAAGTGTGGCAGGATGGAAATCTAGTCTACGATTCCCAGCGGACGGATGACATCGCCCCGGGAGATTTTGGAGCCATCGGATTCAGGCGAACCTCCACCGGACGTCAGCAGCAGATGGCCATCGACTGGATTCGAATGGATTTAGATGATGTTTATGAGCCAAATGAAGGACCTTTAACACCCAACGGCGGTTCGGATTCGCCGGGATGGGATTTTGTTTATAATGGGAACAAACTCCCTCAAGAGATAGTGGAAGATGGTGGAGAGGATTGGCAACCCCGTGAAGGTGAAATCAATGGCCGTCCGAGTTATGAATCCATCATTCCTTCTATGGAAGCACAAGTGG
>CAZXSQ010000063.1:0-11981 GCA_964643335.1 uncultured bacterium | reverse complement strand
GGCGGGCTTTGGTCTCGTATGGACGATAACTCCATAGACCCTGATATCGATCCACCCGATTCGAGTCAGTGGGCACGCGGATATCTTTTTGGCACCAATATTTATGATCAATGGAATGGACGTATGACACTGGTGATGCGGATAAGAGATCTCGGCACCAGCAGTCAAAAATCTGTGCTTGACATAACCAATAGTGAGGGTAATTATTGGACGTTAGGCCACGTGGCGGCCAGTTCGGAAGGACCCGCAGGTTGGGAATTTGGCCAAACAAACGACGGCAGGAACGATAATGCCGAAAATCCGGAAAATAATGATGTCCGGACAGATGCGTCGGGTGAATTTGTAATTATCAGGCTGAATATCATCGATGATTTTACGGATGACGGTCATTCTCGAATTATGGGGTGGCAAAATGGGGAATTGGTTTACGATTCAGTTCGTACAGACGATATCTCTATAGGTGAATTTGGCGAAATTGCCTTTCGAAGAACCTCCGGCGGCAGTGACCAGAAGATGGAAATCGATTGGGTTCTCATGAAATTCGGCCATACGTGGGAACCGGGCATGGGCTCGATAACCCCAGCCGGTCTACTTGATGGAGCGGCTCCGAACACACGGCAAATTACGCGAAATGATCTTGTGAATGGGGCGCTTGGAATGGATACCTTTGGCGCCATCCGGCCGGTACGAAACAATGACCTCGGCGCTGGCGTGAATCCGTTGTTTGAAGTGGATGAAAATGGTGTTCCAACTCAATTCAATATGTTTTATTTCGGGTTCGATGTCTATCGCGATCTGGAAGCGGTTGCAAACGATCAGGATCAACTGACCGGTGTCATGGCCCTCGATAAATTTGCCGCCGTTCATACATTGACAGTTACCGGACCTGGGCTTATAGCCACCGGACCTGGAGTTCCGGTTACCGATGCGGCCAATGGTCCTAAGATCGATTACACCATCGGTTTGGGGGATTACAATGCCGCTCAGACACAAACTCCTGTGACGCTGCCTTTCTTTACACGAAACGATCCCAACAATGGCTCAATTCCTTTGGACCTCGATTTTCTTGGTTTAACCGATATGGCTGGGGACGATAATGCCATTGCGCGGGATGTAGAAGTGGCTGTTGACTGGCGGCCGGCGACGAACGCATTCCAAGGCTATTATATTCTGGACGTCTTTGGTGGTATCCACTACGTAAATAATCCAGAAGTCCTGGGGGTTCTGCAGGATCCGGCCAATCAAACTCCTGTGAATCGTGTTGTTGCATCCGATGGCGATGGAATTGTCAGTGAGCCGGAAGCTTACCAGAAATTCTTCGATATATTTAAATTCAGACCACGATACCTGGTTGATTATGTGGGAGAAAATCCAACGGATCAGGATCTTGAAAGATCACCGGCTCCTTATATTGATAACTTCCCCTTCGCACGTGATCTCGAAGTGATGGTTCGTTTTGAACAACTTACACGGCCGACGGTTGAAAACTCTGTTGTACGTAGTCAACAGGCAATGGCTGTAGGGATTGATGAAGAAGAACTGTTCCAGCCTATTTCAATAAGTGAGGATCGGCTGGACATAAGCAGTCCAAAATACGCGCAAAGCGTCGCTGTAACCAACGGTTATGCCATTCTCGATGGTTTTGGAGCACTTCATACCTTGCTAGAAAGTGAAAATGGAGAACCAATGCCAGCTTTATGGGAGAATCCGGTGAACGGAATGATGGACCCCTCTGTGGATGCTCCCTATTTCTTCCGTGAAATGGCGATTGATGTTGAAGTGATGCCGAATGGCGGCGGATATTGCCTACTCACGAGATTAGGACAGGTGTTCGTGGTCAATGGACGAGGGCAGGAACCAGAAGATAATTTCGTTCAGCCTGGAATTGAGTTGAACCTCCCCATCTTCGGTTTCGATGTAGCCCGTGATTTGACCTTGGTACCCAATGAAGAGGGAAAAGTTGTCGGAATGTATGTAACTGACCGGTTTGGTACTGTACATAAGGCGGGGAAAGTTCCTCGTATGCCAAGTGATATTCTTTATTTCGCCAATGGATATGCGAACGATTTGGAAATTTCTCCGTATGTCAGACCGGTCTCTTCGCCTACCTGGCTAACTTCACCTGCTGGGGTAACTGCACCTTCGCAGTAAATTTCGGGAAAATGGACTGCATGTTTGCATAAAGATAAAAAGAAAGAACACAAAAAGGGCCGGCATGAATTGTGCCGGCCTGATTTATTCATTTCTGTACCCTTTTTATTTGTATGGGTAACGATAAGCTGTATTAAAAGCCATAACTGGCCGTTTATTCTTTGTATACTTTTCCACACATTTACGCCAGACACCAGGTTATCGTTGTAAAACATGGAGTCTGAATTGTAGATTATTCATCTCTTGTCAATAAATATTTAGGTTTCAATATATTAGAAAGCATAAGTGGTTAGAGAATATGTTTCTATGCGATGATAAATTTTCTCATGTGTCGCTCACGTTTGATGATGTTTTGTTGCTTCCGGGTTATTCCGATGTTCTTCCGCCGGAAGTGGACGTCTCCACTTTTTTCACCCGCAATATCCCTCTTTCCATCCCGATTTGTTCCTCGGCAATGGATACAGTCACCGAATCCCGGCTAGCCATCGCTATCGCACAGGAAGGTGGAATTGGCGTCATTCACCGTAACATGCCGATTGAGCAGCAGGCCGCAGAGATCGACAATGTGAAACGTTCTGAAAGCGGTATGATCGTCAATCCCATCACCATGGGGCCGGAGGAAAGAATTTCAAAGGCTTTGGAATTGATGGCCAGATATCACATTTCCGGTATCCCCATCACTTCAAATGATAAACTTGTGGGAATTATTACCAATCGTGATTTACGATTTGTGAATGATGAAAACGGGTTGGTTAGTGACTACATGACCAAAAATAACCTGGTCACAACCCCAGTGGGAACAACACTGGAAGATGCCGAAAAAGAACTGCACCATCATCGCATAGAGAAATTGCCGGTTGTGGATGAGGATGGATTTTTACGCGGTCTAATCACAATCAAGGACATTGAAAAAAAACGCCGGTATCCCGACGCAGCCAAGGATGAACTGGGCCGGCTAAGAGTAGCGGCTGCAATTGGTGTCAGTGATATCGATACAACCGAAAGAGCCGGTGCTTTATTGGAAGCAGGCGTGGATGCTGTCGTTATCGATACAGCTCATGGCTATACCGGTAGAGTGGGAAAGGCGGTAAAAAGAATAAGAGAAGGGTATCCTGAAGCGGTGATTGTCGCCGGAAATATCGCCACCAAAGATGGAGCGAAGTTTTTATGCGATCAAGGTGTAAACGCAGTCAAAGTCGGGATGGGACCGGGTTCCATATGTACCACACGGGTAGTCAGCGGCGCCGGTGTACCGCAGATCACCGCCGTCTATGAATGTGCAGCCGTTACTAAAGAATACAATATACCCTTGATTGCTGATGGCGGTATTAAATATTCAGGTGATATAGTCAAGGCATTGGCGGCTGGAGCCGATTCCGTGATGATTGGCAGTCTTTTTGCCGGAACCGAAGAGGCGCCCGGTGAAACTGTCATATATGAGGGGCGGACTTTCAAAGTGTACCGTGGAATGGGATCCCTCGGTGCCATGCAGCACGGAAGCAAGGATCGCTATGGCCAGGCCAATGTAAAAGAAGCCCAGAAATTGGTGCCGGAAGGGGTAGAAGGCCGCGTCCCTTATAAAGGAAGCTTATCGGGCTATGTATTGCAACTTGTTGGGGGGATACGAGCCGGAATGGGATATTGCGGAACCTCGACGATAAAAGACCTTCACTCCCATGCACGATTTACTCAGGTGACACAGGCAAGCCTGCAAGAAAGCCATCCCCACGATGTTTTAATTACCAAAGAAGCCCCAAATTACCGGCTTGGCGAATAAAGGGATAATGGATGAATGTATTTCTTTGTAAATGAGGGAAGGGAATTTATGCCCTTGAACCGTATAATATCATGCGTGGGGTGTTACCATTAAAAGTTTGGCCGTCAAATGATCCCAAAGAACCGCTAATAGAAAGATCGGCCGATTGCAGCATTTCCGTCATTTCACTGAATTCATACAATCGAACCGACTCAAAATATTTACGTTTTTCACCTCCCCAGTTCTCCATAAGAATTTCCTTTTCTATCCGCTCTCCGTCGTCTGAAAAGGAACGGAATTCACGGATGATATATTCACCATGGTTTTTGGTGGTTTCCGGGACAAATCGTTTTCGGATGTAATTGGGATTGAGGTAATCCAATAAAAACCACCCCCCTTTTTTGAGGACGCGGGAGATTTCATGGAGCACCTCCAAGTTTTCGACATTGGTTTTGAAATATCCAAAAGAGGTGAAATACGATAGAACCGCATCACAAGTACTGTCCTGCAATGGAAGGATTCTCATATCAGAACGGATATAAGCAACGCGGGGTTTCTCCGATATCGCATGTTTGAGCAGGGGATAGGAATAATCAATCCCTATTATCCTTTGATACCCCATCCGATGCAAAGCACGGCAGTGACGCCCGTTTCCACAGCACAGATCAAGAATATTATGATGCGAAACCAAAGGAAGTATATTGATGGTGGTGCGGACTTCTTCATCCGCACCGCTGTCGTCGCGGTGGGCATACACATCAAGATAGACATCATTGAACCAATCTCTCCACCAGCGTTCCTGGTGAATAGGAGGGGTTATATCGCTTTTCGTCATGTATATTCTCTTACCTTTTCATAGGAAAAATTGCTTTGATAGAAAGACAAGATATTCAATTAAAACTGATTAAAAAATAGCGAAGCTATGATTTGCCAAAGCAAATCAATGAGTGAAATGCTCTATGAAAAGAAATTAAGTATTTTTTCTTAAACTCCAACGATGTTTTCCCACAGAAGCTCCGCCCTCTTCGCGGAGGCGGGATAATGTATTTGGGTCAAAGTTCTCTTTGACCTTGTTAGGTGTCTCTATTTTGTCTTCTTCGGGGATGTCCTGTTTTTCAATTTCTTGTTCTATTTTTTCACGGGCCTCACTGGCGCGAGCGGTTAATTTCTTATCCTTAGAAAGTTCAATAATTCCTTCCTCGACCCAGCCTTCAATATCCTCAATCGTTAATTTTTCTCTCCCTTGATATACGTCACGTACTTTTGCAAAGGGATCAAAGTGCATTTTTTTAGCACGTTTGGTGTCTTCATAAAGGTCGAAAACTTCATAGAGACTGATCATACTTCCATAAAGCCGAATACAATCATTGGTGGCTAATAGCAAATCCCGATCTCTTTTTTCACACAAGACGCATAACGGCCGTTTTTTAATCTCACGTCCATTGATAAATTGTATTGAAGGTTTTTTGTATTTCTTTAGCGGAATACCGCAATGGGAGCATGAATGTTGATCTTCATATTGTGAGTCTTGCGGAATATCGTTTTTATACCAATCGTTCTTCATAATCCGCTCCTATCAATGCATAGCGATTGGCATGGCTATTCGCAGTATGTGCTTTTTTTTAAGATTGAGATCGAAATTATAAGGTTCTTCAGTGTAACTGAAAAGAGAAGAATAATCGAGTTGTATTGTTTGGGAAGAAGGAAATTTATTGTTCTTCTCTCTCGTGAATAAGCTCTAGAATTTTTTCGGCCGATCCTGCATGGAAGACTTCGTTTCGAAACGACTCCTTACGGAAAAAACGGGAAATTTTACTAAGGATGCTGAGGAAAGAAGTTTGAAGCCGTGGTTCACCCGCAAGAACGAATACTAAATGAACCGGTTTGTTATCAAGGGATTCAAAATCAATTCCTTTCTTGGAAATTCCCAGTGCCAGCACCAATCCTCTTACACCTTCGGCGGTTGCGTGAGGAATGGCCATGCCATGACCTATTCCGGTTGTTTGAATTCGTTCGCGTGCGATCAATCTTTCTATTAATTTTTCCAAATCGCCGACCCGATTGCTTTTTTCGGCCAGCTCGGCTATTTCCCGAATGACTTCTGTTTTGGTTTGGCTTTTCAGATCAAGACTGATACATTGTTCGTCCAGTATCTCGGAAAGATTCATTCACTTAATCCTTGGCGTTGTAGGCTCATCATGAGCTATGGTGAACTATTTTACCCTTAAAATCCAATTAGTCATGTGCCGTTAAGTCTTCAATGGCCAAATCAGGTGGATGACCGGTGTAAAGCGTGGCAAAAATGGAATTATTCCATTAAACTTCATCGAGAAAAGAATCAAACTTCAAAAAAGTTGAAGATTTTTGATTATCATTATAAAAAAAGTATTAAGGAGAACAATCCATAAAGATGCAAAGTTATAAAAAATATGCTTGATTTTTTCGAAAGAATCACTCAAAATAAAAAGGGAGAAAAGATTTTATGAAAACATGGCTGAAAATCATTCTCATTATTCTGTTATTCGGAGTGGCTGCTAATCTTTTTCAACGGTTGAGAGATTCCTATGAAGAGGAAATCCGCTCTCCCGATCATGAACCAGGAGTAATGGAGGGATTGACCGGAAAGACTGCGGTTGATCAATATCTGAACATAAAAGAAAAAAGCGATTCTTTTAATTTACCGGCTTTGAAAACAGGATTAATGATGTTTTATACTCAGCGTGGACGGTATCCAAGAAGTATGGAGGAATTGGAACGATCCGGTGAGATCGGGACGGATGTAACACACGACCCCTATGGGAATCGCTATGATATGAATGTCCAAAACAATCAGGTGATTATTTCCAGTCCCGGAAAAGATCAAATTCGTGGAACGACGGATGATATTGAACATCGTATCAAGATGTAATGACTATATATGAACAAAGTTTAAATACTTGTTACTCATTGGACGATGGAACCCGATAAGGAGCGATATTATGGAAGGCGTCCTCATTGAAGAAGAACAGATATCCCTGTTGGGAAAAATGCTTTATTATTCCGCCAACCATCTAACCACCCGGGAACGGGAAACCTATGATCAACTTGTGGAATCGCTTGTTCGCAAAGTGAATCATTTGCGTTCGATAGAACAGCGAACCGCCAAAACCAAGACGCTTGGTACATCAACCACTGATGCTCAGCTCCAAGCGAAAAGAAGGTCTCTACGTAAATACAATGCAGAAGACATTTGTAAACTCTTCGTCGACTCATGGAATAAGCAGGATTTTGAAACAGAATTTTTCTGCCTTTCCAATTTTTTCCCGATGCAGAAAAGAAAAACAGATAATGTCCAGGAATATGTATTGCACCGGATGCAAAAATACCAGGACCGTCACACCATCGGCCCCATAGCAAAGCGGGTTGTCGAAATTACGTCTTCTCAAGTGCATGGAAACAAGACATCGGTTTATTGCATTGAATTACACAAAATGCCCGACAAGGATCTGACTCTTCATCGGGAGTTTGAATTGATTTTCGAGGATGGCGCATGGCGTATTGCTGATTTCGCGACCTTGAAAAGCCATGAAAGCGCTCCTACCACCAAGCATCGCCGAATGCGGGCATAAATGTATTTAAACAGGTTCAAAAAGACCTTTTGTTTTTAAGAGTTCTCTTTTGTTCTAATCGATTGTTAATTTCTTGCCTTTTCCTGCTTTTCGGAAACAATTGATTGCTGATTTTTACAGTCTTCCAGTTACTTATCCAATATCGTTTTATGCATTAATGAATAAAAATTTTGCATGAGTATTGTTATCTCAAAATGAAACGTTCTTTTCTTAAGAATGGAACTATTGAGCGATTGATTTTATCCAAAATAAACTATTCTGTATAAAATCAACTCATATTTGTGTAAAGAATTTTATGTTAATCGATACTTTTGCTGACTAAAGTAAGTATACATGATATCGTTACTGCCGAGTAAGTTTTTCGTTTAAATATATACCTGAAAGGAAACGCACATCAATAACAGAATAATTTTCAATAGGTTATCCTCTTTGTTTTTTATGAATGCACTGATTCCATTGAATAATGATGGGTTTTGAGAAAAAAGGTATAGTTATTGCTTAATAAAATTGGGTGTAAATGTGTCGGTTTTTATTTTTACCCTGTTATTGATTATATAAAGTAATATAATAACAAAGTATATTTACTGGTTGACACTCATTAAAAATTCATAGTGTATGATTGAGGGTGAGAACAATGATCAAAACAAAATGGCGCTTTTGGAAAACACTGAGTTGGAAACGGCGTAAAGATGGCAATCCACATTATGTGCAAATTCCAACGTATTTGATGCTGTTGGCATTTATTACTGTAACTGGCTATGCCGGCGGTTCGATTTATTGGATCATTAAAAAAGATAATGAAGTCGAGAAATACCGCCGAATGGAGATTGAATTGCAAAATCAGATCAAAGAACGCGATCTTTATCTCCAGCAGAACCGTCAGACTATTGAGCAATTGGAAAAACGATTTGAAATTCTTGATGCCGTACGCCAAATGAGCAGTGCAGATGTAAGTGAAGTGGACAAGGTTACCATTGCCAGAATCTTAGACAAAGAAAGCCGAAAATTTGGGCATGATCCTTATTTGCTTTTGGCGCTGATGTCAACGGAATCTTCTTTACGCCCTTGGGTAACCTCTCACAAGGGTGCACATGGATTGATGCAAATAATGCCCCAGACAGGAAAAGCATTGATCGAACGAGTCGAGAATGAACCCAGGTTGATCGGATTTCGCAATGATGAGAAAGTAAAATTGCCAAAACTACGGGATATTGAAGGCAATATTCAATTAGGAACCCTTTATTTTACGAAATTACTTTTGAAATACCGTGATCTGAAGAAGGCTATCTATGCTTATAATCTCGGTCCCAACCTGCTGGAAAAAAGATTGCAGGAGGGAGGACGTTTACCCGAAAAATATTGCCAGAAAGTAATAAGTACATATCGGCGAATCGTGAACGATCAAGAAAAGAAAGATATTCCCTTTAAAACCCTGGTTGCTTCTTATCCACAATCCATTCTGCTTGCACAGGCAGATTCTTCCTCTACCCTGCCTTAATTATCATTTCCACCTTTGCAAAATACCCGCTCCGATAGAGAATAATGGAGTAAATAACGGTAAAAATTTGTCTATTATTATACACTGCATTTGAAATAGACAGCCCGCTTACTTTATAAAGTTTTGCTGTCATGTGGGGCAGGGGAAATCATGCTGGTTTCATTGCGCATAGCCAATTTTGTCTTAATCAAGGATTGTTATCTTGAATTCCAGCCGGGTTTGAATGTCTTAACTGGAGAAACCGGTGCAGGGAAATCGATTGTTGTCGATGCATTGAACCTTCTGGTTGGAGAGCGAAGTTCCTCTGAAACCGTACGGGATACCCAAACAGAAGCCATGGTGGAAGCCGCTTTTGAACTAGTGGCTGATAAGCCCGTCACCAGTGAAATTCAGCAGATATTGGATGAATGCGGTATATCCTTTGATTCTAATCCACTGATAATCAAGCGGGTAATCTCTCCAGAAGGCCGAAACCGTATATTCATCAATAATTCTCTTTGTTTATTGAAAAAATTGCGTGAGGTGGGAGCACTGATTTTAGACCTCCACGGCCAGCACGAACATCAATCGCTTTTAAATAAAGGCAGTTACCGGCCTCTGCTCGATCAATTTGGCGGTTATACACTACTGATTGAACAATATAGTTATATTTATCGCCAGTGGATTCAAGTTAAGGAAAACCTGGATCGGCTTGAGAAAGAGGAACGTGAGAGAAAAAGGCGGAAGTCCAATCTTCGGCATGAAATCAATGAAATCGATTCAGCCAATTTAAGTATACATGAAGAAGAGGAATTGAATGCCAAGTTAAAGATTTACCGTCATGCAGAACGTTTGACGGAGTGTTGTGCCATTTTATGTAATTCCCTTTGCGAAGGAGATGATCTGCGGCCCGCCATACTGGATGAATTGGACCGGCTTGAGCAGATAATTACAGAAATGGCCGAGCTGGACCAAACGCTTGATCCACTGGTTGAAAGTTGGCAGCCCGCACGTATCGCTTTGCAGGAAGTCTCACGTGAATTGCGGTCTTACAGCCAAAAATTGGAATTTGATCCAGACGAAATGGAGCGAATACAGCAGCGCCGTTTTCTCCTTAGCAATCTGAAAAGCAAATACGGAGATACGATTCAAGATATTTTGCAATATCGCGAAACTATAGCCCGTGAACTGACGGATATGGAAAACGCAGCCGCAAACCGAGAATCCTTGATTGCGGAAGAAAATCAATTAAAGAATCAGGTTATTTCAATTGGAACACAACTGCATCATGAGCGGAAACAAACTGCTGAAACTATTTCATCCAAGGTGACCTCCGAACTGAATTCACTGGGGATGGACAAGGCTGTATTTAAAATCGAAGTGAATTACCGGTATGCGCCGGATGGGCTGGAAATAGGTGAATCTCAGCCGGTACGATTCGGACCGGAGGGGGGAGATGAAGTGGATTTTCTCGTTTCAACCATTCCGGGCCGTCCACCGCGTTCACTACGTGAAGTGGCTTCGGGCGGTGAGGTTTCAAGGATTATGCTGGCCCTTAAGTGCACTGTGGGTGAAGCGGATCCGGTTCCTACCATGGTTTTCGACGAAATCGATGTCGGTGTTGGCGGGCAGACGGCGGAGATTATAGCTGAGCGGCTAAGTACTTTATCCAATAAAAAACAAGTTTTTTGTATTACCCATCTTCCCCACATCGCTTCCCGTGCTGAATGTAATTTGAAGGTAGAAAAGAAAGAAGAAAAAGGCCGCTTAATCACCACATTTGTCAAACTGGAGGGAAAAGAGAAAGAAAAAGAACTGGCACGCATGTTAGGCAAGGCAGATTCGGCAGCTTCACAACGCTACGCGCGCGAACTGTTGAAATCGTCCAAACGGTAAATTCCCTCCCAACCCCATTCCTTTTTAGCTATATACTTTGATTTTGATGATTGCACTGCCACAATAAGATAAAACCGTAGAAAAGGATTAACCATGAAAAAGCAACATAAAGCGCTGAATTTATTTCAAATAATAGGAATGTTCAATGTTGTGTGTTTTTTCCTATTCATGACAATTTGTTCCGCTTTGGGAGATTCGGTCATTGAAGACATACGGCGGGAGACGTTAAAACCCCCGCATGGCGAACAAGGCCGGCCGCTGCCTTTGGCCGCTCATTGGAACGTGCGGAATTGGGATGCTTTTTATCAGACTCACCTGATTGAGGAAGGGCATCATCTTTTACCTTGGATTCCCCATCCTTCGCGGAAAGATGATGTTGATAAAGAAGCAATTGAAGAACTTTATGCTCCCATTTTAAAGAAATGGGCTGAGTGGAAAATTCCTTTCACCCTTCGTGACGGAAACTGGCTTCAAGTCTTTCAGAAAGAACCTTACCGCAATCTACCCCCAGCAACAAATCCTTTAACAATTGAAACTGATGGGAAAATCAATCGCCGGCCAAGTCCGTTTGGAAAAGTTCAGTTATGGCGTGAAGCCGGAACGTTATGGACCAATAATCCCATGATGCAGAAATTGCAAAAACTCTACCCCGATCCTCCGCTTGTCATGTTCTTATCGAATAACGAAACACGGAAACTTCGCTGGCATGAATTGGTTGAATCCAAACGATTCGTGGAAAAATATGGTTCAGATCGAACCGGTGAATTCAAACGCAAGGTTATAGCAAAAGGCTGGATTAAGCGCTTCAACGCTTTTCATGAAGGGATGAGGACAGGATTATCCAATTCTGTTTGGCAAAAAAATGCCATGTTTGTTGGTTATGGCGCTTTTGGCCCTCATTTTTACGGACGGTGGCCTGGATGGAAGGAATACGCAATTCCGGCGCCGGATCGCATATCTCCCAAGCCTCTCTATTGGGATGGTGGCAGTCCATCTTTTTATGATAACAATTGGCAACCTGAGAAGACAGATTACCGGGTTTGGAGCCCCCAGGTGGAGTCTATGAACTGGGTATTTCAGTTGAATGAAACTT
>CAZXSQ010000062.1:13404-19043 GCA_964643335.1 uncultured bacterium | reverse complement strand
AACATTGAGCGATTTAGACCAGTTGCAACTCCATGCAAAGTTATTAGGGCCGGGCAATACTTTTTGCGCTCTAGCCCCCGGCGCTGTCGAACCACTGGAAAGCGCTCTGAAATACTTTATCAAGGATTTTGAACAGCACATTCATGAAAAAAGGTGTCCCTGGAAATAGTATGGGGAGCGCGGGCATCCTGCCCCCATGGAGCATGGGCATCTTGCATGCATGGGCGGGTGGCAAGGGCAATCCGCCGCGGCGGAAGCCCTTGCGGTAGTGCTACTTGGTGCCCAATTCGACAAGGGCTGGCTTCAGCCTTGCCCTTGCCACCCAGGCATCCTGCCCGCATGGCAGTATTTTTTTAAAAGGTTGGAGTGAACATTGGCAACAATTTACATTGATAATCAACCTTACGAAGTAGAGGATGGACAAAATCTACTTCACGCCTGTTTATCACTCGGTTTCAATATACCTTATTTCTGCTGGCATCCCGCCATGGGTTCTGTTGGGTCGTGCCGTCTGTGCGCGGTGAAACAATTCAAAGATGAAAATGATACTGAAGGCAAAATTATCATGTCCTGCATGGCGCCTGCAACAGACGGTGTCCGCATTTCCATCGATGATATTGAAGCGGCCGCATTCCGGAAATCGGTGATCGAGTGGCTCATGATCAATCATCCCCACGATTGCCCGATTTGTGATGAAGGCGGTGAATGCCATTTGCAGGATATGACCGTGATGACCGGCCATAATTACAGAAGATACCGCTTCAACAAAAGAACCTACCGCAACCAGTATCTTGGCCCCTTCATCAATCATGAAATGAACCGATGTATACAATGTTACCGGTGTGTGCGTTTTTACCGTGATTATGCTGGAGGTAATGATTTACAGGTTTTTGGAGCACACGATCATATTTATTTCGGCCGGCATAAAGACGGTGTCTTGGAAAATGAATTCAGTGGCAATTTGGTTGAAGTCTGCCCGACTGGAGTCTTTACCGATAAAACCTTGAAAAATCATTACACCCGAAAATGGGATTTGCAGACAGCACCCTCCATATGCGTACATTGCGGTCTCGGTTGCAATACCATACCCGGCGAACGCTACGGCAGCCTACGGCGAATCCGTGCACGATACAACGGCCAGGTAAACGGTTATTTCTTATGTGATCGGGGCCGATACGGTTACGAATTTGTTAATAGTGAAAATCGTATTATTTATGCATATATTCGAGAAGGAAAAGAAGAGAACCTAAAGCCAGTTCCAAAGAACGATGCAATTCAGAAAGTTCAATCTATCCGATCGCAATCCAAAGGAACGATTGGGATCGGATCGCCCCGAGCTTCGCTTGAATCCAATTTCGCCTTGAGATCATTGGTTGGCAAGGATCGATTTTTTACTCCATGGCCCGAACAAGAACAGTCGTTGATTTCAAGCATCACTCATATCATGCAAAATGGTCCCGCCCGTTCCCCTTCTTTACATAAAATGAAAGAAGCCGATGCGGTTTTTGTCTTGGGAGAAGACTTGACTAATACCGCTCCGATGATGGCTTTGGCTTTACGCCAGGCAGTCCGGCATCAGGTTATGGAAATCTCAAGAAAGATGAACATACCGGACTGGCATGATGCCGCCGTTCGGGATGCTGTACAGAATGAAAAAGGATATTTGTATATTGCGTGTCCATTTCAAACAAAACTCGATGTCATTGCCACGCAGAGTTATTACGCCGCTCCACAAGACATTGCCCGTCTCGGTTTTGCTGTGGCACATGAGTTGAGCCAAGAGGCTCCAGCCGTTCATGATTTGCCCGAAGAACTAAGATCACTTAGCCGTGAGATAGCCAAACGATTGAAAGAAGCAAAGCGCCCATTAATTGTTTCAGGAAGCAGCTTGGAAAGTAACGCTATTGTCAAGGCAGCAGCAAATGTGGCTTGGGCTTTGTGCCGGGATGGATCGGATGCCCAATTAAGTTATGTGGTTCCCGAATGCAACAGTCTTGGTTTGGGCTTGATGGGAGGAGGCTATCTCGAAGAGGCGGTTCAAAGGCTTGACAGCGGAGGAGCCGATACGGTGATTGTATTGGAAAACGATCTTTACCGCCGGTCATGGAAACTGGCTGAAACATTGTTTGAAAAAGCGAAGCACCTTATTGTTCTGGATTATTTGCAAAACAGCACGACAGAAAAAGCTGAAGTTATATTTCCAACTTCCACATTTGCGGAAGAAAGTGGAACCTTAGTGAATAATGAGGGCAGGGCACAACGTTTCTTTCAAGTCATGGTTCCTGATAAAGATATCCAGGAGAGTTGGCGATGGATTGGTGAGATCACGCCAGATCAATCTAAGAAAAATTGGAAGCAATTGGATGATGTAATTCAAGCGATTGCGGAAAAAATTCCCGTCTTTAAGAACATTACTCAAATCGCTCCGTCATCCGAATTTCGCATCGCGGGCGAAAAAATTCCGCGGCAATTGCACCGCTACAGCGGGCGTACGGCTATGCATAGTCATATCGATGTTCATGAACCTCCTCCCCAGCAGGACACCGATTCACCCATGGTTTTCTCAATGGAAGGATTTCAGGGACAACCACCAGCATCGTTGATTAAAGAGTTCTGGTCGCCGGGTTGGAATTCAGTGCAGGCCATCAACAAATTTCAGAGTGAGATTGGAGGACCTTTACATGGAGGCGGCCCAGGCCAACGTTTGATCGAATGCAGTCAAGATGCTGAACCATCCTTTTTTACCGAAGTCCCCTTGGCTTTTGTCTTTCAGGAAAATGAATGGCTGCTAATTCCTTTTTATCAAATATTCGGATCGGAAGAATTGAGTGTACATTCCCCCAATATCGCTGAACGAAGCACCCATTGTTATCTCGGAATGAATCCGGACGATATGAAAAGTCTCCAGATCACTGAGAAAGAATATACCGAAGTCAAAATTGATGAGTCCGAGTATCAGTTATCGGTTCAATCCATAATGTCTTTGCCAAAGGGAGTGTCTGGTTTGGCTGTTGGCTTGCCGGGATTGTCTAAAATTTCTTTTCCTCAGCAAGTCTCGATATCGCGAAGTAAACAACAAATGAAGACCGAAAAAGAAAATGAATGATATTGTTTACAAGCTAATAATGATAAGTGGCATTTTGATCTGCGTACTGACTGTACCGGCAGCCTTGATTTGGGTGGAACGCCGTATGTTAGCGGTGTGGCAGGATCGTTATGGCCCCAATCGTGTTGGTCCGTTTGGTATATTTCAAGTAGTGGCCGACATGATTAAGATTTTTACCAAAGAGGATTGGATTCCCTCGTTTGCCGATAAACCGGTTTTTGTTATCGCTCCTGCCGTCATTATGATAACAGTTCTTCTGTCCTTTGCGGTGGTTCCATTTGCACCTGGATTAGGTATTGTTGATCTCAATGTAGGTTTGTTATTCTTTCTGGCGATGTCATCGTTGGGAGCATACAGCGTGGTTCTGGCGGGCTGGGCTTCCAATAACAAATACTCGTTGCTCGGGGGAATGCGCAGCGCTGCCCAAATGTTAAGTTACGAAGTATTCATGGGACTGTCTTTGATGGGCGTGGTAATGCAGGCCGGCTCATTCAATTTACGTGAAATTGTATTAGCACAGCAGGGGTTGTGGTTCTGCATTCCACAATTTGTAGGCATGGTGATTTTCATTATTGCCGGTTTGGCTGAAACCCACCGTTTACCGTTTGACCTGCCGGAAGCGGAAAGCGAGCTGGTCGCCGGATATCATACAGAATATTCCGGAATGAAGTTCGGGATGTTCTTCGTCGGCGAATATCTGGGGATTACCTTGATTTCAGCAATGACGGTTACCTTGTTTTTCGGAGGATGGCTTGGCCCGGTCTTGCCGCCGATCGTATGGTTTTCTTTAAAAACGTTTCTATTGGTTTTGGGATTCATTCTTTTAAGAGCCACGTTACCCCGGCCTCGGTATGATCAACTCATGTCGTATGGTTGGAAAGTGTTGTTGGAATTATCGTTGCTCAATCTTTTGGTAACAGGCGGTATTTTACTTTTAATAGGTGGATAAAAGAACAACATGCTTAGCATTCTCGGATCGCTCTGGACAGTCCTTAAACATACGTTTCATAAACCGGTGACCGTGCTATATCCGGAGCAAAAGGCTTATTTACCGCCACGATGGCGTGGACGTATCATCCTTTCACGCGATCCCGATGGTGAAGAACGTTGTGTGGCGTGTTATCTATGCGCTGTGGCCTGTCCGGTGGATTGCATCGCATTGCAGGCAACGGAGGATGAGCACGGCAGACGTTACCCTGAATTTTTCAGGATAAATTTTTCCAGATGTATTTATTGCGGTTATTGCGAAGAAGCCTGTCCAACATACGCTATCCAGCTCACTCCCGATTTTGAAATGAGTGAATATGAACGGCAGAGTCTGGTTTATGAAAAAGAGGATTTGACCATCAGCGGGCCGGGCAAGTACCCCGGATATAACTTTTACCGTGTTGCGGGATTGTCCATCAAAGATAAAGACAAAGGTGAGGCGGAAAAAGAAAATCCTCCTGTCGATGTTCACAGCTTGTTACCTTAAAGCGTGAATGAATAAAGTCGATAGTGGGGTACAGTTAAAGGGATAAAAGGTAAGGCGAATATGAATGTTGTTTTTTACATCGCTTCGGTTGTCGCTATCCTATCAACCTTAATGGTGATCACAAGGCTCAATGCAGTCCATGCCCTGCTTTACTTGATCGTGTCACTGCTCTCTGTGGCGTTGATCTTTTTTGTCCTGGGCGCTCCATTTATCGCGGCACTGGAAATTATCATTTATGCCGGGGCGATCATGGTGCTGTTTATATTTGTGATCATGATGCTGAATATAGGAGCCGAATCAATCGAACAGGAAAGCAGGATATTAAAACCGGGCATGTGGATTGGACCGTCAATCCTATCGTTTATATTACTGGCAGAAGTGATTTATGTATTGGCCTTTATCGATAAAGAAATTACGCAAATCACAGTAGTAGGGCCGTCACTGGTTGGCATGACTTTATTCGGGCCATACATGCTGGGAGTTGAATTAGCGGGAATGCTGCTTATGGCTGGTCTGGTGGGCGCTTATCATCTTGGACGGCGCGAGGAGAAAGAATATTGATGTAGGTAAACGATTATGGCTTCAATACCAATAGAACACGGTTTACTGCTTGCGGGTGTATTATTCTCGCTGGGGTTGGTCGGTGTACTCGTACGCCGAAACATCATTTTCATGCTGCTCTCGATTGAGATTATGCTGAATGCCGCTGGGCTGGCTTTTGTGGTTGCCGGATATCATCACGGCCAGCCGGACGGACAGGTTATGTTTATGTTTATCCTGGCAATGGCCGCAGCGGAGGTATCCGTTGGACTGGCGTTGGTGTTGCAGCTATACAATCGTTTCAAAACGTTGGATACCAATGTTATCAGCAAAATGAGAGGATAACATGCTTGAACTATTATGGCTGGTTCCCATACTCCCCTTCGCCGGATTTCTGATCCTGGCACTGGGAGGGATGAAACTGTCTCGAACAGCAATAGCATATATCGGTGTCGGTTCAATCGGTTTATCCGCACTGATTGCCATAGTTGTTTGCTTCACCTTCATCGTTTCACCACC
>CAZXSQ010000062.1:13021-13394 GCA_964643335.1 uncultured bacterium | reverse complement strand
GGAAGGCCATGTCTATACACAAGCCTTATGGACCTGGATCGATGTAGATGGCTTCACACCGAGAATCGCTTTTCATCTCGATGCTCTTTCTGTTGTGATGATTCTGGTCGTGACGTTTGTTGGCTTTTTTATTCATCTTTATTCGGTTGAATTCATGATAGATGAGGAGGGATACAACCGTTTTTTCGCTTATATGAATTTATTCCTCGGCTCCATGCTTACACTGCTTTTAGCCGACAATCTGTTGTTGCTTTACCTGGGATGGGAAGGCGTTGGGCTGTGCAGTTATCTCCTGATCGGATTCTGGTATAAAGACCCGGTCAATGGCTACGCCGCGCGAAAAGCCTTTGTTGTAACCCGTGTTGGTGACGCG
>CAZXSQ010000062.1:0-13011 GCA_964643335.1 uncultured bacterium | reverse complement strand
CGGCCATGGCGATTGGTTTATTTCTGCTCTTCGCTCAACTCGGTACGTTGAAAATTGACGAACTGATGTCACGAGCTACGCAGCAATGGGCAAGCGGCTCAGGATTGGCTATTGCGGCGGCTGCGTTACTGTTGATCGGTGCACTTGGGAAATCTGCTCAGTTACCATTACAAACCTGGCTTCCGGATGCAATGGCCGGTCCTACACCGGTCAGCGCTCTTATCCACGCAGCGACCATGGTAACAGCAGGTGTTTATCTAATTGCCCGCACACACGCACTATTTATTCTAGCCCCGCCGGTTCAATTATCTGTTGCGATTATCGGAGCAGCGACTTTGCTGGTAGCAGGCTGCAGTGCATTAACACAACATGACATAAAAAGGGTCTTGGCCTATTCCACCATCAGCCAAATCGGCTACATGTTTCTCGCGTTGGGAGTGGGAGCCTGGTCGGCTGCCATCTTTCACTTCATGACGCACGCCTTTTTCAAAGCACTGCTTTTCTTATCTGCGGGAGTCGTGATATTAGCACTCCATCATGAACACGACATGTTTAAAATGGGCGGGCTGCGGCGGAAAATGCCGGTAACCTTCTGGACGTTTCTAATCGGCGCAGCTTCCTTATCGGCATTGCCACTTATCACCGCCGGTTTCTACAGCAAGGATATGATTCTTTGGAAGGCTTGGAATTTTGAATCCGGTGGATTCTGGTTGTGGGCCGCTGGATTAATTGGCGCATTGATTACCTCGATCTATACATTCAGGATGGTTTTCCTAACATTCTTTGGTGAGGCTAAAGAACAGGTAAGCCAATTACCGGGGAATCCAATGAAAACCGCACTTGTCGTATTGGCGTTCCTATCCATCACTGGCGGTTTTGTTGAATTGCCTCATACTTTAGGACATCTTCCATTATTCTCAAATTTTCTACATGCGGTTTTCACTGTCGAGAAAGAGATACACGCAAGTTTGGGCATGGAATTTTTATTTCAAATTATTGCGGTTGTGGTTTCGCTTGGCGGGATTTACATCGCTTATCTATTTTACATAAAAGATTCTGAGAAATTAAATATTTTTGCTTCCGTTTATGGAAAGACCGTTCATCGATTCTGGTATCAAGGGTGGGGGGTTGACTGGCTGTACGACCGTGTATTTGTTTATCCATTCGTATTTATCGCCCGCATCAATCAGGCCGATGGTTTTGATTGGATCCCACGAGGAATCGCCTGGCTGAACAAAGCGGTTCATTTTGGATTGAGTCGCACACAAACCGGTCAGCTGCGCTGGTATGCTATGGGCATTGCTGCAGGTGCAGTGCTGACTATCGCTATTGTGGTGTTCTTATGATTCTTGCATGGTTACTCATCATACTGCTTGCAGGCGGTCTGCTGGCTTGGATTTTTGAACGTTGGAATTCATCATTGTCACGCTGGACCGCTTTGCTGGCGTTATCACTCGATCTGATTATTGTTTTAGTTATTTGGGTATTTTATGCCGGGCAACTCCAATTGGCCGAGAACCAACAATGGCTGTTTGAATTCAATAAGTCCTGGATTCCTCAGCTAGGCATTCATTTTCATCTCGCCCTCGATGGATTAAGTCTGATATTAGTGGCATTGACCTTGGTTTTAGGAATCATATCCGTGTTGGTTTCATGGACAGAGATCAAGCACCAAACCGGTTTCTTTCATTTCAACATGATGTGGTTATTGGCAGGGATTGCCGGTGTCTTCCTTGCTATGGATTTGTTCCTGTTTTATTTTTTCTGGGAACTCATGCTGATCCCCATGTACTTTATCATCGCCATTTGGGGACATGAAAACCGCATCTATGCATCCATCAAATTTTTTCTATTTACTCAACTGAGCGGATTATTCATGCTGGCGTCCATACTCGGCATTTATTTCATCCATGGCCAGCAAACAGGCCAATATACATTCAATTATGAGGAATTGTTGAATACCACAGTAGCAGCATCTACCGCCAAATGGTTGATGTGGGGATTTCTGATTGCGTTCCTGGTCAAATTACCGGCTGTACCAGTACATACATGGCTGCCTGACGCACACACCGAAGCTCCAACAGCAGGGAGCGTGATTTTAGCAGGACTTTTATTGAAAACCGGCGCCTACGGATTAATACGTTTTGTCGTGCCTTTTTTCCCAGAAGCCGCGATGGAATTGGCACCAGTCGTCATGTTCATCGGCGCAGTAGGAATAATATACGGCGCAGTTCTAGCTTTCGCGCAAACCGATCTCAAGCGCCTGGCCGCTTACACCAGTGTCAGCCATATGGGTTTCGTTTTGTTGGGAGTATTTGCATTCAACCAGTTAGCCCTTCAGGGAACCGTCATGCAGATGGTTTGCCATGGAATCAGCACCGGCACCTTGTTTATGCTTGTTGGGATACTGCAAGAAAGAATTCATACACGGGATATGTCCCAAATGGGAGGTCTGTGGTCAGTAGCACCTCAAATGGGCGCCGTGGCGATGATATTCGCCATGGCCTCTTTAGGACTTCCAGGCCTCGGCAATTTCGTTGGAGAATTCTTGGTGCTGGCCGGAGCCTATCAAGCCAATATTCCCATGACTGTTTTAGCCACAGTGGGACTCATATTTGCCACAATATACGCTTTATGGATTATCCAGCAGGCTTTTCATGGACAAAACACCAAAGAATGGCAGTTTAATGATCTGAACGCTAGAGAATGGATTATTATGGCAACCATGATCATCCTCATCGTCTGGCTAGGAATATATCCCCAGCCGGTATTTGACACCGTAGATGCTGCAATAAAACCGTTAATCAGTCACAGCACTGAAACAATGTTTGATAATGAAATGGCCATCAAAATTACAGACATTCAATTAATGATTGAAGGAGGTCACGAGTGACGGGTTCGGCATTTATCGCTTTATTACCGTTTTTGGTTATCGCCGTGGACTCCTTGATTCTGCTATTAATGATCTCTTTCTGCAGAAATCATTTGTCTGCGCTTATTGTAACCCTCCTCGGATTTGCTTTGGGTTTTATGACTCTACCTGTTGCATACACTGAAGCTCCCCGGCAGATTCAAGTCCTGTTCATTATGGACGGATTCGCCATTTTCTTTATCGGATTGATTCTCACAGCCAGCATTATAATAACCCTATTACTTTATAGTTATCTAATAAAGGTTAAAGGACGTTATGAAGAGATTTATGTCTTGCTTTTAACCGCAACTTTAGGCTCGATGGTGCTGGTCATCAGCCGCCATTTTGTTTCTTTTTTTCTTGGCCTTGAGACGTTGACGGTTTCACTCTATGTTCTCATCGCCTATTTCCGTGAATCCGAACTGAATTTGGAAGCGGGGATTAAATACCTGATCTTGGCAGCGGTATCCTCGGCTTTCTTACTTTTCGGCATGGCTCTGGTTTATGCTGATTTGGGAACCATGGAGATTGATGAGATCGTCTCGATGCTTGCAGATGGAGGATACAGTACAGATGTTTTCTTAATGATGGGACTGGGAATGATGCTGATCGGCGTAGGTTTCAAATTAGCCTTGGTGCCGCTTCATTTGTGGACACCGGATATTTATCAGGGAGCGGTAGTTCCTATCACCACGTATGTGGCGACTGTTTCCAAAGGCGGGATGTTTGCTTTGCTGCTCAGATATTTTTCTCAGCTGGACATGGCAGAATATAACTCCGTTTACGCCTTGATTGCGTTTCTCGCCATCGCCTCCATGGTTGTGGGTAATCTACTCGCTCTGCTGCAAAACAATGTAAAACGAATACTGGCCTACTCTTCCATCGCCCATTTCGGCTATTTATTGGTGGGGGTTTTGTCCGGGAGCAGCATTGCGATTACCGCGTCGAGTTATTATCTGCTCGCTTATTTTGTGACGATTTTAGCGGCTTTCAGCATTGTCACGATTTTCAGCGGGAAAGACAAAGAAGCAGAAAACATCGAAGATTATCACGCCCTTTTCTGGCGCCGCCCCTGGCTGGCGGTGGTTTTCGCAGCAGCGTTGTTTTCGCTGGCGGGAATCCCTCTTACGGGTGGATTTATCGGAAAATTCTATATCGTGGCCGCCGGAGTTGAGTCCAATTTATGGCTGCCGGTCATTACACTGATTGTCACCAGCGTTATCGGATTATTCTATTACCTCCGTATTGTAGTAACCATGTTAAAAGCCCTCCCAGAGCAGGAAACCGCCATCCCCCAACCCACCTTATCCACAACCAGTGGCATCTCTTTAATAATCACAACCATCACACTGATCTGGCTAGGAATTTACCCCACCCCGTTCATTAGCCTCATACAGTCGCTGGTTCGTTTCGTGATTTGAACTCTATTTTGTATACTGTTTGCGCTTATTGTGAATTATATGTATAACCTGAGTTTTCCACGCAAAATTAATTTTTAACGGATGTTCCTTCCCCAAAATGAGGTAACTTTTAATAAATGAAGTGGCGAAACTTGTGGGGATTAAAGAAGTCCTGAGGACGAGTGAGGACGGCAAACTGGCCTTGTGGCAAGTCATCGCACGGATTATCGATCAAGGCTCCGTCTGTCGGCGGTCCGATTAGCACAAACTTACGCTGCATGGCAACATCGAAACACAAAAGTAGTCACGAAAAAGAAACTGACGTTGCGTAGAAAAAAAGCCTGATTTAGTTGAAGTTAAATCATAAATCCGCCCTCGGTTTTGAAAGGAACATCCGTTTTATTCGTGGGTTTTATTTCTTTTTTCGGGTTTTTCTGGTTCGAAAGCATTCGTGGTTCAAGAGGGCTGTATAATATTGAAGGCTATATCAAGCCCATATTTCGTTTTTGATGGAATAGTCATCACTTTCAATTTAAATGTGGGAATAAAAAGGCAGGGGAGGATCCCTGCCTTTTTTCATGGTATGTCATCTTGAATTAATAGAGCATGTATTCATCTACGTCCACCGGTTCTTCGCCGAGGGCGTAGGCGAAGACTTGGTTCATTAAGCGGAGGCCGTCGGCGTTTAGGTCGGAAAATCCGTTGAGTTGAACCCAGGTGCCAATTCTGATCCCAGGCACGAGTTGTCCGTTGACCGTTGTGCCTTCTTCAACGACCCACAGAAGTGCACGGTCGGGATTTCCTGGTTCAGTGGCCAACACGTGAACACCGGTAGGGGGATTGTCCAAATAACCCATTTGCAATGACTCAGGCCATACTTGTAAAACTCCAAGCGGAAAACCTTGTGTGATGGGATGCTGGTTGTCCACTATTTCGAGAGAGGTACCATCCTCACCACCGGTTCCTTCACCGGATTGATACAATACATCATCACCAATCAAAATTTCACCAATGACAATCGGGACTTCTGTCGTCTCGTGATACATTTGATTGGCGAAATTCGATGAACCAATCGACTCGCAAACGTAAGTCATATCTGCACCGCTAAGATCGGCAGGCATTTCATAACCTGAAGCATTGCCATCGTCGAATTGAACCACTTCCAAACCCAGCGTTTTTTCTAAATAAGCAATTATGACCTCATCTGTAAATTCATTCGCTCCGACTCTACGGAATACGTATGCTGTTTTTCCAATCGGGTCACTTTCAGCACCCAGCACATACATTGAATCCTCTCCACCGGTATCGATGGGCGCGTCTGATCCAATTGCAAGTTCTCCATCAAAGCGGAAGGTTCCGGCACTATCGGCTGATGCTGTTATGTCGTATTCAAGGGTAATTTGTTTACCGGTTACTCCGGTCACGTCCAGTGAAATGGAGCCGTCAGCATTCTGCACGGGGGAGCCGTCGGAAGCACTCAGGTTCGATACGGTAAATCCGGCAGGCGGTATTTCTGTAATAACTGCGTTATCGCTAATTCCGGACTTTATGGAGGCCTCAATCGATACAGAAGATGTTAAAGTTTCTGGATCGAGTAATCGTGTACCAATTGAACGGGAAATCATCCCAACAATACCCGGATCAAAATTGGCAATATCAAGATCGGGATTGCTCGTTACTGCAACCCAATTAAAGCTGGCACTATCTTCGCGGTTGCCGACAACGAGAAAATTCTCACCTTCAAGCAGATCAAAAGGCCGGGGATTGCGACCAGGATCGGAATCCCGCACCCAACGGATTTCATATTGTTTGGAACCGGCAATATTTGACCGGGTTGTATCGTCACCAACTGGTGGAATATCGAGTTCAACATGGAAGGAATCGCTGTTACCGTCTTCGCCGCGCACCTCCCAGAAAAAGTAGTATGTTCCTGCAACGGGAACATCAAGGGCGAATTCCAAATTCTGGCTTGCACCGGTTCCCAAAGATACTGCTACGATTCCACTGTCCACTCGGGGATCAAGCATCAAAGCCCAATTGGCGGGATCGAGATTGTTCGCTTGCTCGGCTTCAACCATCGTCGGGAATAATGGATCAACCGGGGTGGGATCTTCTGGTGGTGTAAAGGCCGGATCTTTCGGCAATACTGCGACTCCACCGATATAACTTTCCCGATTGATTCCATCGGAGAATGTACCTTGCCAGGCGGCTGAACTGTCTCGGCCCAGAGTGACATCGTAAGTCAGTGTGGCTTCACCGGAAAAGTTGTCGAGCGTCCATGTTATTGTTCCATCTTCATTATCGACTGCTTCTCCTCCGTTCGTTTGAACATTTGAAAGAACGGCGCCTCTCGGTACAACCTCATTGACGACGGCATTCACCGTTTGTCCATCGCGGGTATTTGCGGTAATTGTCACAGGGGTGATGGACATCCCCGGTTCGAAATCATCCGAAGGCAACGAACGATTTACCGCTAGAGGGAGCTCTTCAATCACCACGTCAGAGAACTCAAAAATTCCAAAATTGTTATCATCTTCCGCCGTGGCGGCCAACCCCACATGGAGTGGGTCTTGGAGTGGGGCTACTTCCGACTGCAAATAAACCCACTCATCATTTTCATTTTTAGTATAGAAATGAACACTGTTCCCAATTCGTTCAAGGCGAATCGGACCGGTATGTTCGGGGACAAACCCACCGGGTTGGTCATAGGGGTCTCCATCCCGTTTGGTTCCGCCGCCTTTCAGCGTGCGGAACGTGGGGAATACGGAACCGAAATCGGAATTACCGTCGGAGGCGGAACCACTTGTCATCAAAAAGGAGATGTGGACAGAATCGGGATCGAGATCCTGACGAACCATCAAGCCACCACGGCCTATATCGTCCAAAGGCCACGGATTGGCTTCAATGGCAAAATTGCCGGACATTTCCTTGTAAGCATAATGAAATTGATCCGCAAAATCGTTGATCGTACTTCCGACACCGTCGACTTTATAAGTCCCGTCCTCTAATTCCACAATACCGGGTATCGATGGTTCACCAATATCTAAATGATTATCGAAAATACCGATAGGTTCTTGTGCATATCCATTACAGACTGCAACAATTAGAAAGATTGTAAAATAATATATTGTTCTCATTTTTCATACCTCACTTTCATTTTTACATTCATTTGGTTTAATACAGTTTCCTAATGATACGCTTATTTGTCCTCCTTTCCACTAAAATTTGTATAATTATCTCATAGCTGGCTGTGTCAAGTCAATCCATTTTGAGAGATATCATAAAGATTCTCATTCTGCTCAGCGATTGTAATATTTATTATCAAATTGATTCCTCATTGCATTACAAGGTTCTGGTTTATTAAAAAATTATTGGTAAGGTTTTGAAATTTAATGACTTAGCATAGAGTCATTTATTTATTTATTGAAAGCGGCATGTTCTTTGCGAGTGTAGGTGTAGGATTCTTTCGCCCTTTTCAGGGCTGGGCTTTATTGTGAATTCGTTACCAGGGGCGTTGCCCTCTGGCTTTCATCTTGTACCCCTTTGGGGTGAAAAAACGGTATTTTTGTTAACTTTATTGTTATATTTGTTTCCAAATGTGTTGCTCACTGGTTATCATCTTATACCTCTTTGGGTAAAAAAAACGGTATTTTCGCTAACTTTATGACATTGGGGTTGCCTTTACAATGAGGATTGTGGTCTGATAATGAAAATTATTTTGCCGTTGTTCATTATTAGTTTTTTTTGTGGGGCTGTTCATGCGGAGATTATGAAACTGCGTCAAGAGACGATTGATGATTTCCGCCATGCCTGGGGTGGGGATAAAAAATCATTTCCTCTTACGACGAAAAACAATTATCCATCGATTGAATTCATTGATAAATTTTCAAATAAGCCTTCTGAATATTTATTCACTTATCCGCACATCATTTATATAAATCGAAGCACAAAACCACCTTCACTTATAAAGCAAGACCGATTGGTCAAAGATGCTGCTCCAGTGAGTTGGGGGAATTTGCCAAAGGGAGACACGCACAGTGATCTTATTTCAGCACATGGCAAAATATGGTGTTTCGTAAAAAAAAATGGACGGTGGGTATTATACTTCAGCAATAATGCTAAGGATTATCCTGACTGGGAAACAGTGTCGAGTGATTTTCCTTGCGATATCCATTCGTTTTATTTGACAGCCGATGGCGATCCAGCCGTTATCGGCTCCATTCCGCCTGGTAAAGAGACGAAGAAAATATCCGGGGAATTTACCGGAGGCGGATCATCGATTCAATGGAACTCCTCTGAAAATATAACGCCATATGAGATTCAAAAAATTCTTGATCAGAATTATAAGAATTCACCCGGACTTATGGGTGAATTCGATTTAAAACAATCCGGTGAGATGCTGGCTTTTGCTTATGACATCGAGAATCAACACAAAACAACCATTCGGTATCGAGTCAGTCCAAATCCATCCGAACCGTATGGCGCTTGGAGCAGTCCGTTAAAAACCAATGTTTTCCAGCTTGCAAAAGAAGGACAATTTTTCCAATATGAGATTCAATTCCTTCATTCTTCAGATCAGACCAATCTATTACCGGAGACCGTATTGACTTATCGGCACAAAAAGGATGAAGTTGTCGAGAAAAGTCAAGAATATGGTGGATATTTAGGAATGGGGGATGCTGGTGGTGCCACTCATAACAAAAATGATATTCACTCGAAGAAAGCAAAGAATCGGTCACAACCAGCACAAAAAAAGCCTTCAGATCAAACTAATCTGAACTCACCTTCAAATTTTTCTCCATCTTCGATGGATGATGAAGCGCCTTCGAAAAGTAATCCTGCTTCAAGCAGCAACAATAAATCCTCTGATGGACAAGATTCATCCAATCAGGAAAAGCAAAATGGTAAAGCATTAAACAATTCTTCCAGCGAGAAGAATGATAAATCCTCCCAAAAAACAGCTGTTCAAGAAGAATCCACACAACAAAAAAATCCTCTCAAACAAAAGAGTCAAAATAAACAAGCGTCTTCATCTAAAGATTCAAAGAAAAAACAACCATCGGCTCCTTCCAAGAACAAACCAAAAGATATTGAGAATCGTTCACCAAAACCTTCAAAAAATAATTCGCCAGAAAATCAACCAACATCTAATCCCAACTCTAATCCTTCATCTAAAAATAATACCAATAGCCCTGCATCGGATGATGCAAAAAAAGAATCACCAGGATCATCTCCTGGCAGTTCCGATAATAATACTCCAAAAGCAGATAACTCATCGCCATCAAATACAAGTCCAGGAAGTTCAGATCAAGGCGGTAAATCAGATTCTTCTAGTCCCGAGAATGATGATCAACAGGATAATCAATCTAATCAACAACCATCGAATCAGTCAAAAGAACCTTCTAATGGGGAACCATCTGTAACTGGAGAATCTGCAGCCCAGAGAGAACAAGCATCCACACCGCAACAAAACAGTGACAATACGCCGAAAGGTTCTGACTCAGGACAATTCCCTTCTTCACAAGCACCCAACAATAATGAAATGGGACAAAATAACGAAGGAGAAGGTGGGAAAGGGACTGAAACAAAAAGTTCCATTAATACCAAAGAAAATTTAGTGACTAAAAATAATCAAGAAAATCTTCCCTTTGATTCGAAGCAGCCAGGTGAACGATTGAAAAAACCAGGAAACAATCAAAAAGGAGAGGGTGTTTCATGTTCACCAGAAACCTTGAAGAAAGGGGATTCATCCGGTAACTCAGGTTTTGCATCCGGATTTTCACCGCCAAATAATTTATCGGGTGGTGAATGGCTTCCTATCCGTGCGAGCCAAATGATAGGCCATTTATCAAGCCGTCATGGTGTCTCTTCGGCCACCCGCTCATCTTCTTCAGGAACTATCAGGCTGACAGAGGGTAATACATATCCAATCAACTCTTGGGATTTTAAGAGCTATTACTTATTGCTCAGTTTGTTGGGATTTCTCTTTCTGTTCTTGAAAAGAAGGCGGCGTGCTAAAGATTCGGAACCGGACACACAAACCATACAAGAAACGGATGATCACAATACAAAACCAGATTTATCTCTTTTCGAACCTGAAAAACTTGATTTTGGAAAGCCATGGGACAGCATTTTGCAATTTAAGAAACATGTTTTAACGGCTTCGATTGGCGAAGGCAAACTGTTTGCACTTACTGCAAATAATGAAGTGTGGTTAGGTATTCCTCCATTGGATAGGCACTCCATTGATCTTGATAGTATTGATGGCGTGTGGGATGGTGCCTGGAAAAAAATCGGAAAACTCAAAAACGGATTTCAAGATGTTCATTTTTTGATGGCGGGGGAACAATTGTATGTGATCGGTAAAAGAAGGTGGGGTGGAATAAGAATTTTCGGACGTCCGATCATCGAGAATGAATGCGTGGATCGTTGGGAGGAGTTTTCGCATCCAAAAGTATCCAATTTAGAACGTTCCGGCAGGTTGAGCAACCGTCTATGGATTATGGGGAAAACGAAAAACAAGCGGGTTGTTCAATTTGCGAATTGTACATCAAGCGGGATTTACGCATGGAAGAAATTGAAACAAAAGACCATCGATAATGGTCAACTGATTACCGTTTCATCGGGAAGTGATCTTTTATATGGTATTCGTCCCGAGCATGATCCCGATCATTTGTGGATTTATTCAGAAAACAAACAATCGTATCGAAAGCAAGAGTGCCGGCCGTTGGCCAAAGTTGCTTACCAGCGGGGGGATTATTTCCTGTATTCCAAGGATAACAATTGCTTTTTGACTGAAATTCCTGAAGGTCAGCAGCAATGTATTTTTCATATTTTCAATCGTGATAATAGCGGGCGGATCGTGGGTGGGCATAGTAATGCATTTTCTATACCTTATAAATTAAAACCTTGCTTTAGTGATATTGTAAAAGGAAGGCTGGTTCTTATCGGAGAGGAGAATGCGGATGAGGATGAACCGGCAAATGCCCTACTTCTTTCGGCAAAGTTGATAGATGTTCTGAAAATGAAATCAGCGGCTTAGACTGACATCCTTCAAAGTGAATTCGATTCAGATTTATTACTTTTTTTTAATCCTTTCATTTCTTCTTTGACTTCATCTTGTTTAATTTTTTTATATTCTTCTTTGATGGCTTCATCAATGGGGGTACACCAATTCGGGGCGACTTCAAGCATGGCAGAGCATAGAATATGATAATCATAAGCCGATGTATCAAATGGTTCTGCGTCTTTCACTGTCGTTAGCGCGGTGGGTAAATTCCCTTTGGCAATGGTGAAAAGTAATAAGAAATTGGGAACGCTGGTCGACGAATCGACGGCTTGGATGCATTTAAAGCCTAATTCTTCATCCATTTCGCCGTAATCTTTCCACAAAATCGAGCCGTCTTCGCTGATGACCGCTGCTCCTACCCATAGGGACAATCCTTCATCAGAAAATTGAACATTTTGTCTGGGAGTTATTGAACCGGTCACGGCAAAATAAGGATTGGAATCTTTTAAAAGGATTGGACCAAATACAATATTTTCATAATAGAGAGGTTCGGGATGAATCATAACTTTGGATGCTTCCACCACTTTATCACCAGGTACATGAAAAAGCATGGTGGATTCAGGATGGTAATCAATGAATGGAAAAGTGACCAATCGTGGGTTGAGAATCGCCCCGGGTGTTTCATCTTGAAAGACCGATAAATCGACGCCTGCCTTCTTGGCTTTGACCTCGAAATCTTTTCTCAATTTTTTGGCTTGTTCAAATTTGCGAAAAGGGCCTTTATATTCAGAGCCGATGCGGACGTAGTAATAATTACCGACTTTGAAATATGTCAGGCCTTTTGCTTTTGCCTCTTTCACTTCCTGTTCATTTTGGCATTGAACGACGTCTCTTTCATTTATTTCGGCTGCATGCAAGTATCCAGCTAAAAAACAAGCAAGCAGAATTATTGGAAAAACGAAATGCTTCATGATCAAACTCCTTCCTATAAATTTCTCTACATATATATGTATTCATTTTCCGTAATAATTTCAATTGGATTAAAAAAAATATCAAGATTTTCTTATACCATTTTACAAAATAAGGAAATTCCTGATAGAATAAATCCTAAATTATGTTAATATTTTTTAATCGAGTTATTGAAGAGCGTTGAAAATTGTTTTACTTCAATAGCTTAGAAAACCCTTGTTCCTTTTTTTGTCCCCAACCCCGTCTTTAATAACGGGGTTTCTTTTTGTCTATCTCATTATTTAACAAAAGATAAATTCTGGTTACGTAGTGTCTCGTTTTGTATCTTGTTCTGAACTTTCCACAAGATAATTCATAGCGGGAACCATACCGAGCAGAAACCAGAATGTCAGAGAGATCTTATCAGAAGGACCTAGATTGTTGAGAAACGCGTGAAAAAGATACGTGATCATTGCGCCCTGCATTCCGACTATGAAAATGCGCTGAAAGCGGCTTTGTATCTTTTTCAATAAAATAAAGGACTGGCGGTAGAATTGATATATCAGGAATAGAAAAATTGATATTCCGATGATGCCGGTTTCAGCCATGATTTCGAGATACAGATTGTGAGCTCCCATCCGAATATGGGTGGAATACGCATTGGGGAACACTACATAATAATTATATATGTCCGGATAAGCGCCCCAGCCAACACCCAGAATTGGATTATCCAGCCAGATGTG
>CAZXSQ010000061.1:7156-19065 GCA_964643335.1 uncultured bacterium | reverse complement strand
AATCCCCAGCCGATTTATCTCCGGATCACCATGCCGATTTAACCGGAATACGCAGGCTGGTCTGATTTGGAAGATGCAGTGCGAATTCTGGATTTGTTCTCTAAAGAAATCTTTCCCAAATTAACCCACGGTCTTTGTGATAATTGTAAAGATTTTTTCGGTAATCAGATTCAACGAATCGATGAAGAGATAAATTTTCTTCACTAAAACTTCTTTGATCGAATACATACACTGTTTTCAACTACCCAGTTGATAAAATAATAAAGGGCTGCCCATTTGCGGACAGCCCCCTTAATTATTTTATTTTTTTAGAAAAGATTATTTCATCAGTTCCCAATGTGGAGCAGATGAAGTGTCGTTGAAGTCTTCTTCAAAAGCCACTTCGCCATCGACAATGACTTTGAAATTGTCATACCAGACTTCACCGAGGTTTGAGTTTCCGGCCAAACCTGGAGAACCGGGTTCTGGCAATCCGGAAGTACCATCCTGTGGACTGGATGCATCCCATCCGGGCACATCCCAGCCAGGGGAACCGCTATTAATGGGTTTTATATTACCAGTTATCATATGGCCATCTAAAGAAAGGGTTAATGTATACCACGCACCAACAGACCATGGGATGGATTGTGCCGGTCCCCATCCCCGTTTATCATTCAGAAACTGCGCCTGGCCTTCACTCTCATGGAAAAGAAGGTTGTAGGCATGAACTTCTTCATCTCTTTCCTGAATGCGCACACCTACACCGGCCCGGCTCATATCTTCTCCGTTGGCCCAGTCAACAATGCGAACATCCGCTTGAACTGTATAACTTTCACCAAAATCCTGTTCTACCCAAGCATGCTTTGGATCTGTGTCATCCTCGGCCACCATTTTCAACACCCCGTCTTCAACAGTCCAGGTTCCAAAATCGGCAGTCCAAACTTCCGGCAACCCTTGAGCCTGAACCACGAATGCTCCAAATAATATTAAAATGGACACTGTGAATAGTTTTTTAAACATTTTTACCTCCCACTAATTTTGATAGTTTTATGAACTTTTGCTGTCAACTTTGGATACAACTACATATACAATTTAGCAAACGGCAGGTTTGTTTTTTTGAATATCACCTCCTCCTTAGATTAATTCATTGAATCATTTCAATAAGCAAGTCTAATTTAAAGACATACTGATTTATTGTCAAGATTGAAAATCATACATACGTTTTAACGATTAAGAAATGTAAATCAAGATACTGACAGAATGTCTGTCCCCATCGGGAGAACGGGCCTCTTGCCCGCACGGATTGGTAACAGAGTTCCCTAAATGGTTTTTTGGGATTGTCTCAAAACTATGTTAGATGAGGAAGAGGCCACAACCTAGGGCAAACACATAGGTTTGCCCCTACCCTATGTAGGGTTAGACCTATGTGTCTAACCTGTTATGAGACTATGTTAGATGAGGAAGAGGCCACAACCTAGGGCAAACACATAGATTTGCCCCTACCCTATGTAAGGTTAGATTTATGTGTTTAACCTGTCATGACGCAATCCACTCCAGTGTCTTAACGGACTCGGAATTCCTTACGAAAATATACAGTTTGATCCGATTCCACTCCTTCGGGTGTCCAAATCATCTGGCAAGTAAGCAGGGGGACCATAAAGGCAAAAGGCTGACGGGTGCTTTTCCATTCCGAATCGTCAAGATAACCCTTTTCCTGGGCAGTTATCCATGTAGAGTCATCAAATCGGCGTTCCGTCCACTCTTCTTGTTCAGTGGTTGAAACCAGCCAGGTGGGATCCGTGGTTAAGTAGCCGCGTGAATGGCTTAATTGAATCGCAAGTCCAGCCCGGCCGGAACGATTATGGCATTTTACAGCGATGATATGATTTCTGCCGGAAAGTTCAATTTTATGGTCACCAATTCGGTCACCCCCCCCTCCTTTTGCAACAGATTCACCATCGATGAAAATTTCATAGCCGTCATCCGCCACAGCGTAGATATAGGCTGTTCTTCTTTCATCAAGAACTTTGTATTCACCTTCCACCACCCAGCGGATTTTATCGGCGTCTCTTTCATCGCTTTTTCGATCTTCTTTTTTGCTTTTTTCCAAAGCAGTTGAGAATGCTTTTTCCGCTGGTTCCAATTCATCCGCTAGTTTATGAATAATGCCGCGCCTCATTGACCAATAACCGTAGGCGTTTGCATTTTCATTTTCTTCTTCAAATTCATCGATCCGGTCTAGAGCGGCTTTATAACGTTCATCCCGGATATGGATATTCAGTTCTTTGTTTAAAAACAAACGTTTCGCATACAGCTGTCCTTCATCAGGCAGCCGTTCCATCACATTTGGCATAACAGGGGGTTCTTGGCTTGGCAAGGTTTGATACCAGAAAGCCACGGAGTAAAAATCGTCCTGTCTGTTGTTGGCGTGTCCATGTTCAATGGTGGCGCGCAGAGATTTGGTAAAAGCGACAGGATCAAAAATGTGCCATTTATAGGCGGTTCCACGATCACCTTTCTGAAAGCCTTCCCACAAAGTCACGCCGTGAAAAGGATAGTCGAATTCCCGAAATCCCCATGCATCGTTAAAATAATCTTCCGTACCGGTGCCGGTCATGGTCGGGGTTTCTGCTCCATCCACGAAGAACATGTCGTCTCCTTCACCAAACCAGCCGTCTTTGTTCATCTGAACACTTTGAACTGTACCGACATACAATCCTTCGCCTTCTGTTTCCATCAAAAGATAATTCGTTTCTCCCTTCACGTTCTTACCCCCGAGTTCGACTTCAGGATTGGGGGTGGCCTGGCGGTAATGAGCATGAAAGTAAAGCGTATCATCCGGTAATTCCTCATATTTACGGAAATCGATGTAATAATAAAACGCCCGGACTTCTTCAAATCCTTCGTGGGTAACGGTCACTTTCGCCGACTTTTTGAACGGCATGAACCAATAACAATTCCTTGCACGTCCTTCCGACGATACATCAACAGGAAAGCTTTCAAAGGGAAGATTTAATCCATGCCCTACTCCAAAAAAGTCGCCCAGCGGCACTTCAATGGAAGGAATATCCTGACCATCCCAATAAAACCGTAGTACCAGCATTCGTGAGTAGTATTTTTCGGCTGAAATTGTGTTCCATATATGGGTGATGGCTCCGGGACCATCTATTTCAGCGAGAATCTTGGTTTCTCCTGGATTGATTGAAAGCCGGTCGTTATTTCCACCCGATTTGTCATAACTGCTGATGCGATGGGATTCAAAATTTGGCGAAAAGGCAAGATTTTCAAGCAGCGTTGAAGGTTGAGCCAATGCAGAGGAAATTGTTAACAAGGACAAAAGAATCAGTGCGAATCGATAAAGTATCATGGCTTTTAGCTCCTATTCAAGTTTGAATGGGTTTCCAAAATCATGTTCTATTCAACAGCCCTGCGTACCAGGTTTGGGCTATTTGAACATCGTTTTGAAAAACGGATAATTCAGCCGGGAAGATGGATTTAAGAAATATCCGGGGGCTGAATTAGAATGCCATGATACATTATCTTGAATTGAAAAGAAAAGGGGGGCAATAAAGAGGAGGTGATCAGTCGTTTTTTTCATTAAACTGCACAGCGATATAGCCATAGGAAGTGACGATATTTTCATCGTTTTTATTGTAAAATGCATTAAACCGTTCAATTTTCAAGCTTAAACCATCATCGCTCATGGTGGGGATGGTTTTATGACCGGTTAATAAATTCTCGTTATCGATATTTGCCTCAGTGAAAATACTTAAAATAGTATTGTTATTTTCAAAAGGTGGTTTATCATTTGGGAAAAGTTCCTCAAATTCCGGCATATCATTGATGTAGAAGATATGCTCATCCTCAACAGTGATTTTTTCACCGAACGCTGTTCCAACATCTATGTATTCTTCCAAATCATTTGGTTCTTCTATTGCTTTGCTACCATCACCATCCAAATCTTTATCCCCACTGGTGACATAAGTTTCATACGTTCCCTTATCCGGGTTCAACACCGCAAGAAAGATATAAATACGCAACAACTTACTGTTGAGACTAAGTTGTTCTTCACTTCGAATTTTTTCAATATTGAGAACGGATTCATGAATCAACTTATCTTCAGTCCATGCAGCTGAAGATGAAAGAAGAAAAACAGTTATTAAAAAACCTGCAAAAATAAATTTCGTGCATCTCATGATGTTCTCCTCTTTAGTATACAAATTCACAGATTACTGAATATATATATAATAAATATATCAAAAATTTTAAAATTGACTATCAAAAATCTGTATTCTCCGTATTCTTCAAATTAACAAAGAATACTACTACACAGTTTAACAATTAAAAAAGAATATGCAACAAAGAAATAAATATATTAGATATAGCCAATTTTGTTTATCAATCAGCCTCACATAAGGTTGATTAAGAATTTGGTTTAATTTTAAAGCTCTAACTTAAAAAAGCAAGTAATATTTCATCTTTTTTTTGATCATTAATTCTTATCAAAAAAGTCTTCTTTAGTTATAAGACGTCTCTGCTAATATTTTATTCAATTTGTTCAAAAATAAATTTGGTATCTGAGGATTTACAGTCAAAAATAAAGCGAATAAAGTTGATCAATGGGAGGTTTTCTGCCGGTTATCTGCTCATATTCCGCCGCAAAAAATGAACTGATATCGTTCACATCCCCCTCCATAAGCGCCGAGCAATTGCGGCAGTATTTATTTAATTTGCCGGTTATCCAATCCTGCCGAAGTTGCCTGAAGGCTTCACCGTTCCAGATTTCTTCAAAACGCTGCTCATTGATATTCCCAAAAACAGGGCCTTTCCATTGGCAGCATGGATAAACCTCGCCAAGATGACCAATCAACATACCTTTCCATGGCCAATGGCATTGCTGAGTGCGAAGACGTTTTTTCTCTCCTGATTTATGTGTCAAATCAAACAACGGAGGGGCATCCACTTCGATACCATATTCTTTACATTTACTCAGGGCTTCTGCAAGATATTTGTTCGCTTTTTCCTGCTCGAACCACAGGCATTCATCCATGAGTTCTTCATTCGGAATAATAAAGTGCTGGAAACGAATAACTTCCACTCCTAAGTCATGGGCCATATCCACATAAGCCGGTAATTCTTCCACATTCCGTTTCATCATGGCGAAATGGAATTTCAAACGGGGATAAGGACTGCCTAATTCATGTTTTATTTCTTGAAGGCGCTTGATATTTTCGATCAGTTTTTCGAAATTGGCGCCAATGCGGATACTTTCGTACGTTTCCTTATTGACGCCGTCGATGGAAATACAAATTTCCTTGTATCCATTTTCCACCAACATGCGAACGCGGCGTTCATTTAAGGGAATTCCATTGGTGGTCATGGTGGAAAAGACATATGGATATTCACCGAATAAGTCCACAATTTCTTCAAATTGGGTATTCATTAACGGTTCAGCCCCGAGTGACATGCTGATACCGGAACAACCGTCGAAAGCCTGTTCAGCAAGATTTTTCATTTGATCACGGCTGACCTGGATGGGTGGCGGATGTTCCACAAAAACACGGAGGCAAAAAACACAATCGAGATTGCAGCGGGTGGAGGCATCCATTCCGAGCATATATTCGCCATAATGGTAAAATCCTTCACTCTCGGAAAGCGGAACCACCTGCCAGTCCATACCGGACCGTTCGAGAGTTTTTTCCCGCCGTCCGCGCACGAGGGAAATAGACAAAGCATAATTTCCCGGTTGAGAGGGAGTTGTTATTTTTGTCACTGTATGAATTTTATTTGACGGCATTGTGCCTAAAAGGATAGGAGATTGCCCTGCAAAATATTCTTCACCGTTTGCGCCATGCCATCGTAAGCGGATGAGCAATTCATCGCTTCTAATTTGTTCAGGATTCAAGGTGGTTTCAAGATCGCAGGGGATTCGATGATCAAAGCCAGTTATGAGCTGTTTTGGTAAAGGAAGACGGCATTTCATCAAAGGCATGGGGGTGAAATATTTCACAACACGCCTTGTTTTATGCAGCCCTTTTTTAAGAGGATTCAACATAAGTAATTTTCCTACTTTTCATTGTATATGAATGAGAGAGAGTTTATTAGGCGAAAACATAAACGTTGCCATCTGTCGAGGGGACATAGAGTTTTCCATCGGGACTAAAGGAAGGGCGGCCCTCGATGCAACGCTCCGCTTCGAAAAAAGGCTCTCCAATGCCTTGTGCGTTGACATAATGAACTTTACCTTCAGAATCGCCCACATATACATTGCCGTCTCCTAAGCAAACCGCCCCGCCATAAATGTAATAAGAACCTGTTTTATAGCGATAATGCAAGGCTCCGTCCTTGTCAATACAATGCAGATCACCGTTCAGATCACCGACGGCAGCTGCTCCGTCTTCCAGCAAAAGAGGGGTAGCATATACATTACGTTTAAGCCGGTACTTCCAAAGCGGGTTGCCGGATGGAATGGAGACCGCATGGATGACGGAATCGTGAGTAAGATTCGCCGCAAAAATAACAACTTGTCTCTCATTGTCAATAACCGGCGCAGCTGCTATGACTGATGCATAACGTGCCGATTCATCTAACGGTTGAAAAAAGAGAGATGATTCTTCATCGGAATCAGGATTGATTTGAATGAGACGAACCCCCCGATTTTTTCCTGAAAATTCTGGACGGAGAGCATAAATAGTACCATTTTCTGCAGCAGAAGCACCCGCTCGTGGTGAAGGTCCTGCCGGAAGCGAAAAACGGTCAGCTCCCGAATCAGAGTCAATGGCGAAGAATTTCCACTCCCAGCTGCTAAATAGAATCAATTTTTTTTCGGAAATATGCAGAAGATCAGACAAAATGCGCGGATCATACTTTCCTGCGACAGATTTGCACCATATTTCATCTCCGTTTTGTGCATTCAATGCATAAAGATCACCTTTTACAGTTCCGGCAAAAAGCCGATTATTTTGAGTATCCATAACCGGTGAAGCATGAAACCCATCGGAAAATACTTTTTTCCATAAAATTGAGCCATCGGATGAGAAAGCCTGTACACCGCCCGCCATGTCGGCAATAAAAACATCCCCTTCACGACTAAAAACTGGGGAAGAAAAAACTCCTCCCTGCGCTGGCAGAGTCTGTCTATGTGTGAGCGGACCAGATTTTTGGATTCTCATGCAACCGGTGCGGGAATTGCATCCCCCCATTGTTTGCCAAACTTTGTCTGTATTTATCTGATTTTCAGCCATGATTATCATCCCTTTTTCAATGTGCAGACAAAATGTCCGCACCACAATTATGAATTATTACCAGTACATTATTCTATGATTTTGGACGTTGATAAGTTGGAACATATTGAAATTGGGCGCGTTCCAAGCCTATACCAGCTACATCAAGTTCAGAGATTCGATTTTCTCCCAGACCTTTTTCCTTAGCCAACCTTAGAACGTTGAATCCATTTGAAAACGGTGGAGTCCGATGCTCCGCGTTCGGGTCAAATCCCATAATCGCTGTGCCGGCCGCATCGGTGCAAACCGGATTCCGGCCGGCGATAAGCAGTCCCGGGCTGGCCACGGAAACAATCGGGCCGATCCACCAGCCTTCGGCGCTTTGAATCACACTGATTCCATCAACCACGACAAGATCAATGGGAAACGCCGCCGCCAGATCGGCAATAAATCTGGGTACATTGTAACCATGGTCATTCAATACAGTCCTTCCAGTAAACGTATCCACCGATGTGAGCGGTTTTTTGGAACAGGAATGCATGGTGTGGCCGCGGTAGCCGGTGGCGCTTTCATCGGGTTCATCTTTGCCCTCACCATAGATATCGTCTCCATACATGCTGCTGGGAGGGACACCGAAAAGGTTTTTCATACCCAATGTTACTCCGCCGGAAACATGGCTTTTCATTTTGCCAATCGAAATAATCACATCGGTTTCGGTGTAAGTTTTATTGACTTCCCAGGCATCGGCGATGTATCCTCCATTCGGCACCTTGACCAGGTCATAGGAATCATAACTGCCTTTATTGCGTGTATTTGTAAACTGGACGCGGTCTTCCATTTCCTGCGAAAAATGCTTCATATGATACCCATATTGGGCGAACGCTTCTTCGTTGGAGGTCAAAGGTAATTGATCGCAAAAAGTGACTCTTTTTGCGCCATACTCGACCAGCAGACTCCCCACAGCTAGAGCGACAAGCGGGTGAGTTATTACTGTCTGCTGAAGCGGTACTCCTCCGACATGCTTATCGGGAGCGTTCACTAGATTCAGTTTTGCCGTGACGTATTTTCCTTTGACCAGTGAACGAACTCCGCCGATTTCATCGAACATTTTGGCCAGTTTCCGGCGTATTTGCGGATAGTCGTACCGTTTGCAGATGTCGACAGAAGTGATGGTTCGTGGAACAGACTTAGCAGATGTATCGGAAAAAGAGTCTTGTCGGGAGAACACCCCACCCGCTAAGACCGTGGCAGTTGCAGAGCATCTGAGAAATTCACGGCGGGAGATAGTTCCCCATGGACAGGTTAGGGCATTATGAAGTCTTTTTTTTTCTGGATTCATAATTCATAACCTCGGCTTTATCAGTATAAATTATTTTACCATAAAAGGGGATGGAGTGGGATGGAATAATAGCGGGAGGGGTACAGGCGGGACGCCTGTTCTTCCCAGGTTTACAGCGGAGGGATACAGGCGGGACCCCTGTTCTACCGCGTAAAAAGGGACGTTTGTGATACCCACATTAATGTTGATATCCCCACTCATTCTTTTGGTGATTTTGGGTAAAAAAAAGCAATATTAATTTGTCAAGAATTAAATTTATGCTAAAATTCATTCACTCTTTGTTAACTTTTTTAACTAAATAAGGAGGACACGATTATGTTCCGTGTAAAGATAATTTTGTGGATAATATTGGTCACCTTCGAGGCTTGGTCGCAAAATGATGCTGAACCAAACGACACGGTTGAACTCGCATCCCAAATACCGATAAATACCGCAGTCAATGGATCGATCAGTCAGGAACGCTCAGATAATTCTGTCGATGATCAAGATTGGTTTAAGTTCACGCTGCCCGCTGATGGAAGAGTAATTATTCATCAATCACACTCGCCAACTGGATTAGGGTTTCAATATTTTTTGTTTGGAGAAGAGAATCTCGATAGTTCGATTACAGGAACCGAAACCCATCTGCCTCCCCAAACGGATCGGGAAGTATGGTTGCAAGCGGGCACCTATTTCTTTCAATTAAGAGGACGTGGTGAACGTACTGTTCGGACTTACACTTTGCAAATTGAACTCCAGGCTGCCCCATCGGTTGACGAAGATATTGAGCAAAATGACAACCTGGAAGCGGCGTCTCCCATTACCTTAAATGCAACACATACCGGCCATATCAGTTATGTCGGCACAATGAACCAGCCAGATGACATCGATTGGTATCGAATAAATCTTCCGAAAGACGGACAAGTCCGAATTCGTATCAATCAGGTTGCAGCCGGGCGGGGCTTTCAATACAATCTATTCGGGCAAAATGAACTGAATAGCACAATTCTCAGCACTGAAACCCATTTGCCAGAAAACAGTATCCGGGATGTTTGGCTTCAACAAGGGATTTACTATTTGCGAATTACCGGACGCAGTGAACGGATTGGACGTGTCTATCGCCTGCATTTAGAGCATATTCCTGCACCAGATGTCCATGATGACATTGAATCCAATGACACTCAAACTGAAGCGTCTTTGATTCAATTCAATGAAACACGTATCGGACACATCAGTCATGTTCGGGAAGACAATTCTCCGGATAATCATGATTGGTATCAGATTGATTTACCATCCGATGGCCCGGTTCGGATCCATCAGACGCATACACCTGCTGGCCAAGGCTTTCAATATTTTTTGTTTGGTTTTCAAAACTTATCTTCCTCCATCATAGGGACAGAAACTCATTTGCCCCAAACAACGGCAAGAGAAGTATGGCTTCAACAGGGCCAGTATTTTCTTCATCTTACCGGAAGAGGAGAGCGCATCGGGAGAGTGTATGAACTGATGCTTGAACATATTCCCGCCCCGGCAGCGGATGAAGGTATCGAATTAAACGATACCGTCGAAACGGCATCACCGATTACATTGAATGCGACCCACACAGGCCATCTAAGTCATGTTCGGGAAGACAATACACCTGATAATGATGATTGGTACCGGATTGCATTGCCTGCCGATGGACTGGTTCGAATTCGTCAATCGCACGACATACCGGGATTCGGGTTACAATATTTTCTTTACGGTTCAGAAAATCTTGATTCTTCCATCGTTGGTACAGAAACCCACTTGCCCTCTCCTACGGCAAGAAACGTATGGCTCCAGCAGGGAACCTATTTTTTCCATATTACTGGACGAAGTGCCCGAACCGGCCGTGTGTATAAATTGCGATTGGAACATATCCCTGCCTTACCTGTCAATATTGACAGAGAACCTAATGATGCCGCCGAAAGTGCTTCACCTCTAATTTTAAACGCAACTCACACCGGTCACCTCAGCTTTGTAGGCAATGCCAATATGCCTGATAATTCAGATTGGTATACTTTTAACCTTCCTATTGACGACACAGTTACGATCCATATTACACAAACACCGACGGGATCAGGGTTTCAGTACACGTTATTTACCGAAGAAAATCTAAATTACGTCCACGGCAGCGAAACTCATATACCTGAATCCATATCCCGTGCAGTCGATCTGACTGCCGGGACTTACTTTATGAAAATCAATGGGAGAGGAGAACGTATTGGCAGGACGTATCAGATTCATCTCGAAACCACTGTTCCAACAGCGGTACGAAAATGGAGGCTGTATTAGTGAAAACTTGTCGGACATAAAGCTATATGTTCATGTATCAAGTGAAAATTTTTTCTGTCTTACCATGAGAGGGGTTGTGATGTCACTCTCCTGCAAATTCATGAATAATGCTATCCTTAGCCGTATACAATGAAATTATAGGACAGGAAATGGCTAAATACCCAATCAGTGTTTCCGCATTCTTTCCGGCCCATAACGAAGTGGAGAATATCGCTCCTTTAACAGAAAAAACCGTGCGCGTTCTTTCGGAACATCTCGATGATTTTGAAGTTTTAATTATCAATGACGGAAGCACGGATGGGACTAAAGAAAAAGCGGATGAATTAGCGGAAAAATATCCGGAAGTGAAGGCGATTCATCATCAAATCAACCGTGGCTATGGTGGAGCCGTCAAAACGGGGATCGCTTCCTGTACGAAAGAGTGGATTTTTTTTACAGATGGCGACGGTCAATTTGATACGAATGAAATCCCTTTGCTGCTAGAGCACACTGGTGAATATGATGCGGTTGTCGGTTACCGCATGAATCGTCAGGACCCAATTCATCGCAAATTATTTGCTTTTTGCTGGGGAACGCTGATTCGTATCCTGTTTGGTTTTCGAGTAAAAGACCTTGATTGTGCATTCAAATTATTAAGACGTGAGTATTTTGAAGGGCTTGAGCTAAAAGCCGAAGGAGCCGTAATCAGTGTGGAAATTTTTTCTATTTTGAAACGAAACAATGCGCGGATTAAGCAAGTCGGTGTCCATCACTATCCACGGCTGGCGGGTGAACAGTCCGGCGGGAGTGTTAAAGTCGTTGCCCGCGCCTTCAAGGAGTTGCTTTTGCTGTTTAAAAGACTTAAAACCTGAAACTCGTGATTATGAAAGATTCTAAATCAGATCGTAATATTCAATGCATACAAGAAAAGCAGCCGATCACCAAACAAAGTTCCGAGAACGTCATTGAAGTGGTCGATCTGGTGCATTCCTTTGGTCCGCGAACTGTGCTGAAATCCATCTCTTTCAGCATTCCCCGCGGGAAAACCACGGTTATCATTGGAGCAAGTGGATGTGGTAAATCCACTTTACTTA
>CAZXSQ010000061.1:408-7146 GCA_964643335.1 uncultured bacterium | reverse complement strand
TTGCTGGTTGGTTATCTGAAGCCGGACTCCGGCCAGATACTCTATGATGGTGTTAATATCGTTTCATTGGATGAAGACGGACTCGATCCAATTCGCAAGCGATTTGGTATTCTGTTTCAAAACGGTGCTCTATTCAATTCCATGACGGTAGGAGAAAATGTCGCCCTGCCACTGCAAGAGCATACTAATCTCGATTCTAAAATCATCCGAATGATCATAAAGATGAAATTGGAGTTGGTGGGGCTGCGTGGATTTGAGGATCTAAAACCGGCTCAGCTATCAGGGGGGATGAAAAAGCGGGTAGGGCTGGCGCGCGCCATCGCCCTTGATCCGGTGATCGTGTATTACGATGAACCTTCCGCCGGGCTTGATCCCATAACGGCGGCCGTAATTGATAATCTGATGTTGGATCTGTCGCACAAACTTGAGATCACATCGGTGGTGGTTACCCATCACATGGACAGCGCTTTTAAAATTGCTGACAAGTTAATTATGCTGCATAGTGGGAACATAATTGCACAAGGCAAGCCGGAAGAATTCAACCATTCAGACAATCCGTTGATTCGTCAATTTGTTGAAGGTTTAGCCGACGGACCGGTACCGTTTCAAATGTCGGCTGATGATTATATTCAGGATCTGCTTCATGTAAGCTGAGAGGGAACAATGGCAGCCGTATCCGCAAATGAGGTCAAAGTGGGGATTATGGTCGCGTTGACGATCCTGCTGCTGGTGGCTCTTACAATCTCCGTTGGTGAGTTGAATAACCTCTTTACTGAAAATGTTACCATCCATGTTCAAGTCTCAAGTGTCATTGGCCTGGAACCCTATGCGCAAGTAACATATTCTGGAGTGCAAATCGGTATCGTCAACAAAATTCGTTACAGCGAAGAAAAAAATATGCCGGTAGTCGATATCACCATTGATAGTAACTCACCGGTTTCGACCGATTCTAAAGCTCGGTTCACCTCCTCGGGGCTGCTTTCTCCCTTATTTATTGAAATATCCGGTGGCAGCGAAGAAAAAAGAATCAAAAAATTATTGAATAAAAGGGATTTCAACCCTGACAACGTTTATCTGGAAGCAGAACCTTATGTCGATGTGTTATCATTGTCCAGTAATGTGAAACAGGCTTTGACAAAAGTCGAGGGAGTGCTGGATTCTTTACACCCGACATTGAATCAAATCGGTGGGCTGGTATCCAATGTAAGCAAAGAAGTGGGTATTATACTAAAAGAAGTGGACAAACTCGCTGTCTCCTCACGTCCAAAATTTCTTGCCATCCTGGACAATACGAACGATCTTATTGAAGACGCATCTTCTCAAGTTGTTCCAGCATTGAAAGATATCCGCAGCAGTGCCGGTGAAGTTCCAAACTTAATTAGTAATGCCGGAGACAAAGTTACACATGTCATTGACAAAACCGGTGGTTTGATTGATTCTGTCAGCCCAGAAGTGATTCATACTGTAAAAGAAATCCGCAGTACAGTGCAGGAACTCCAGAACCGGATTCATAATATCGAAAATCATCTTACTCTATTACTTTCTGACGTGGACAATCTTGTGGTGGATAACAGGCAGGATATTGATCGAATTATCGATCAGCTCAAATTAACCACTGCCAATCTGGAAGATATTAGCCGCCAACTCTCCAAAAATCCCTGGCGTCTTATCTGGAAAACAGAAGAGCGAGTGCAACCGGATAAAGTATCGCCGGAATGGAATCCTTTGGAAAATTGATTGGAGGTATTGGCTCAATGGAAGGGATTGGCCTCACTTTTTCTATTTGTGGGGGAGGGGGGCAATTCGGCAAAATCCTTGAGGTTGCACATCCAGGCTTGCATTGAATTTGCTGGACATATTCTGGAAAGCGATCAATCCCGTCAATTCACAGATAGCATCCTCATCAAAATGTTTGCGCAAGTGTCCGAACAATTCATCTGTGATCGCTGAATTCGAAAGGGTCACCGCCTCGGCGTATTCCAGGGCGGCTTTTTCTTTTTCTGAAAAATGAGGGCTTTCCTTGTAGTTATCAAGATCTTCCAGTTTCTTTTTCGATCCACCCCGCTTGAGTACTGTAGCTGAATTAATATCTACACAAAAAGTACACCAATTGATCTGGAAGACCTTTACCGTAATCAAGGCTCTCAATTCCGGGTCTACCGGCGAGGATTTCCGGTCTAAGGCTCCAAACAGGACCGCCACTCCGATAAAAACCCGGGGCGAGCGCGCCCATAGTTTGGCAGGTTCCAGTACTTGCCCGTATTTTTTAAGCTGAGAACGGAAAAACAATCGAATATACCAGGGATAGGTATTTTCAGGTTTTAGCTCAATTCGTGACATAACACCTCCAATGAAATTTGTCGATATACACAATAGTCAGAAAATCAATATGATGTTTGTGACATTATACTGGAGATTAGAAAAAAAGTTGTTCACGTCTTTTGTTGCTCAGTTATACCTTTAAATCAGGAAGTAAGTAGTGTAATAATATCCGATACAACTTTTTGAAAGGATAGAAGACCATGGTTCGAAAAGATAAATACCGTTTTTCTTTTGGTCCCTGGAATATTCATTCAGGCGCCGATCCTTTCGGTCCCGTAGTTCGTAAAGAGCGCACATTTGCCAATAAGATCAAAGAATACAAAAAACTGGGATTCGATGCTGTTCAGCTTCATGACGACGATGTGGTTCCCGCTGATTGGGATACAACCCAGACGAAAAGGGGTGTGACCCGTGTTCGAAAGATGATCGAAGGGGAAGGGCTAGTTCCGGAATTCATCGCTCCACGGTTGTGGGAGGATCCAAGCACTATCGACGGAGGCATTACCAGCAACAGCAAAAGAGACCGCCAATATGCCATCGATCGTTCAAAACGCTCCGTGGATATTGCCAACATGATCGGCACAAATCTCATCGTCTGGTGGCCAGCTCGAGAAGGAACTTATAGCCGTGAATCCAAAGACGCCGTGGCATCCATTGGACGGATGGTGGAATTCTGTGATATTTTGCTTGATCATGATCCCAATATCAAAATCCTTGGAGAAATGAAGCCCAATGAACCCATGGATCAGTCTTATTGCCCCACCGTGGGTCACTTTATTGGCATGTCATACCGCACAGAAGATCCGGACCGGGTAGGGGCATTGATTGAATCCGCTCACTCCATTCTGGCCGGTCTCGACCCGTCCGATGATATGGCCTTTGCTTTATGGCATGGGAAATTGTGGAGCGTTCACCTAAACGATCAAAACGGCCTCAAATACGATCAGGATCGAGCCTTTGGAGCGGTCAATCTTCGGCGTGCCTTCAATCAAGTGGATGTACTGGATCAAAATGGTTTTGGGGAAAACGGAGAATTTGTTGGCCTTGATGTCAAAGCTCTACGGACACAAAAAGACGCGGATGCTACCTTGCACTTAAAAAACAGCATGGAGATGTTCAACCTATTATTGAAAATCTCTCGTTCCATCAATCGCGAACAACTGCAAAGTTACCGGAATAAACGCAATTACGAAGCCATGGATATGTTGATTCTCAAAGAATTGATGAATGTGAAATAATGAACTGGATTGCTGTAAAAAAGTTTTTCCGTGCTGAGTAGCTGCCAAGCCATTCATATTTCTCACTTTTTGAATAATAAATAATCCTTTTTGACACATAAAATTGCTTAAGTCCTTGAGTTCATTATACAAAAAGCCGGAAACGGAGCTGAATCCGTTTCCGGCTTATAGTTAACCAGATATGTAACTTCTTAAGGGAAAGAAGAAAGTTTCGATAATCTCTTCCCTACCTTATGGAGTACTCTACCTGGCCAGTTTTGAAATTCATCCTGGGACCTGATAGGGGCATCATTATGACCATGAACTGATAAGTATGCCCATCCTGGGGACCGTCGCTGAATATTTTATTTGTTTTGAATAAATTCAGCGGTGTCCACCAGAAGTAGTTGATATCACCACTTTGTGTTTGACCCAGGAATTGAAAATCACCCTGATCGACACGAACAAAGACGTGATACTCCAGCACCGTAGATGGATCAACCCCGAAATTCCAAACAATCTGCAAAGCGTTCCAATTCGGGTCATCCACATCGGAACCAACCCCTCTCGTCAGTGGAGGAGTAAGGTTTTTGATACCCATGATATCATCACAGACATAAACCTGACGTGGATACATATCCGGCATTGCCGGTTCTATCAATGCCACGGGATTACCACCTTCTAAATTAAATCCAACCGGTGATTGCATGTCGTAATAGTCATCTGCCGTTCGACTTGAGTCGATCCGGACGACACGGAAAGTATACAAAGAGTTATAGTCTGGGCCGCTCAAGAAATTGGGGGCCAGGTTGGCTGCACCTTCATGCCAGTCAAAGCTTGTAGTGTTTCCATCCTTAGTGCGTCCGAGGAAACGCATACCACTGAAACCAGAGCGAATATAAATGTGCCAATCCTCTGCTCCGTCGGTTGGCGCATCCCAGGCAATAGTCAAGTTTCTATTGTCCAAAGGATCGAAATCAGTTTGCCCTGTCAAATCACCTGATGTATCACCGGGGTTATCATAGATAAATATATGTTTTTCTCTACCCGGTAAAGGCGTGAGAATTGGTGTTCTAATGACAGGAATTCCCGTTGTTGGAGTCGGAGTTGGTGTGCGAGGAATAAATATCGGGGTGAAAATCGGATTTATGATGAAAGGTGTATTCGTCGCTGTTGGCGGTATAGGAATAATTATCGGAGTGAAAATCGGGTTTATGATGAAAGGTGTATCCGTAGGTGTCGGGAAATTACGTGTTCGGAGACCTATGTAGGTCGCGTTGTTATTCTCAAACACTTCACTTACCGAATCGCTGGAATCCACAATGGCACCGATATAATAATCCCTGTTGGGTGAGAGATTATTCGGTAATGTTACTGTGTGAGTTGTCGTCCAAACATCGTTGCGGCCAAGCACCACACCCGTTGTGCGCAGCAAATGATCAGAGGTTGTGATGGTGTCATTCGTGGACAGATAAAATTGTAGATCGACCGTATGTGTGTTGGATCCATTATTCTCATAGGTGAATTCCACTTGAATGGTTTGTCCATTATCCACATAGTATCGCGGTTCCGATTGACCAGCCACCTTTGAAAGTTCCGATCCATTACTGTCAAAAATGCGTGTTCGGCCGTGTGTGCTGTATTCTCCACTGTGGCCAATCCATCGCCAATGAACAACACCTAAATCCTCCCGTGGTGTTGAATCGCTTCCATAGAGAAATACAGCCCCATTTGAAGCGTCTTCTCCAAAATAGGGATGCGCTCTTCCGCCATTCACATGATTATGAGTCCAATCTTGCCCCATAATTTGGTAGCGAGTGGCGGTATGAGCTAATGCAAGAGCATGCCCGAATTCGTGGATAGCGGTTGTACGAAACGGTCTTGCCCCACCGCCGTATTCCCACATCGCGGATTTAAGTGTACCAGAAGTCCACGTGCGGTTCACATCGAATACGACATCCGCCTCAGTCATTTCAACATCGGTTCCGAATATCCAATAATCCACACAATCATACCAATACCATGTAATGGCAGGTGCACCACTCAAGGCGCTTGGGTCACTTGAAAACCAGATTTCATTTTGCCCGTTTCCTCGCCGGACACTGGATTCATTGTAGGTGAGGTTGAAATCAAATTTACTAGGATTCTGATTCATATTATTAATAAGTTCAGTTAAAGCATTGGTGAAGGAATGACCGCTTGGAAAGGAAGTGCCGCTTGCACGAACACGAACCGTATTTGAATCCCACTTTAATTTTTGATCCAAACATTCCCAATATGTGAATGCGTAAGTCAACGGAGAAAACCATAATAGAATGGCTAAACTTAAAACCATATATTTTATATTCGTTTTTATCTTCATGATTCCTTTTCCTTTCAATTTAATTAGATACAGAAATAAGTAAATTTGTTCTAACGGTTCAGAACGGGATTGCCGCCTGATTCTTCCAAAAGCATTAATTCCTGCTTTTCTTGATCTGTGGTAGGCGCTTCGGATTGTCCGGTTAAATCGAAAGAAACTTGAAAAGGAGTGGGAAGGTTGATAAAGAATTCCTCTTCGATATTTGCACTTCTCACCGGTTCGAGTCTACTCAACTCTTCTTCTGAATGAAGAAAAGGAATCAATTCTTTGATATGGCCAATAAATGCATCGGGACCAAGTTTTTCTCCGGCGGGAAGTGGCTCCGGTGCAGGCGGTGGTCCTTCTGATTCTTGGGCTTCGATTGTGACCATATGTCGATACGTTTCAGAGATATGCTGTGTCCGGATCTCGTCCAGTGCAACATATTGTCCAAGACCTGCGTATTGATCTGGACTTTTTAACAAAATCGAGGGATAAATGTCTTCGAGAGCCCGCCTATTTATAAGCGCAACTTGTTCGATGGGGATCTCCCGCTGATCATTTTTTAACAATTCTTGAGTGGTCGGCCGCAGTTGTACACCGCTCAAATTTTCTAAGGTAAAAAAGTTCCGCCGAGTCAAAAGCACATTCAAATCGCGAATCAGCAAAAACTGCCGAAAGTTACTGCAGATCTGAACGAACTGTGTTGGAAAGAGATCGGCTATCAGACCGGGTCTTTCCTCTCGTTGTAATTGAGATTGAAATCCAAGCTGGCTAGGGTCGATCCTTTGAACGGCCTCGGGATTTTGCAAAATTAATAGGGTTGCCTCCGTAAGGGAATTACTGATTTGTTTATCC
>CAZXSQ010000061.1:0-398 GCA_964643335.1 uncultured bacterium | reverse complement strand
TAATCAAGAATAACATAGGGATGAATTCCAGCCGCTCTTAGCGGTTCTTCATATAACCGTAAACCACGCCCCAGATCACTGAAAACCCTATCATCAAAAATGCGTATAAATCCTTGACGCCAACCGACTAGAGGACAAATATGTGTCTCATTGTTTCGGACAAAGAAGATTCCCTGGTCTCCAACATCAAACAAAGGGATTCCAGAGACACGTAAAGTGCGGGGAGTGTCCAATCCAACCCGTCCTCCTTGAAAGCGAAGGGTGATGGTTTCCCCGTGTTGGCCATCATCCGCCACAGAACCTTTTAGCACCTCAGAAATAGAAAAAGTAACGAAAGAATGAGGAATGGGGAATTCTCCTTCTTGGCGGGGAGTTGAAGATTTGAAATCAATGGTTTT
>CAZXSQ010000060.1:1752-19130 GCA_964643335.1 uncultured bacterium | reverse complement strand
GATTCCTTGCCTTTCTCAGCAATGAATTTGGATGTGATATCGTATTGCATAATGTGCTTTCTTTGATAAGTAGTAAGAAAGCCTTATTATATGTAAATTTGAAGTTCAATTCCACCCGCTCGGGGAAAACGAGTCCAAGCTATGACCCATCCCTTTATTGGGATTTGTGGGCTACTGCCACAAATTTAAGCGCAAAAATTTTACGCTTCTCTACACGCTCATCCAACCAGGCCACCATTCGCGCAAAGATAGTGTTCAAATGAATGACCAGCCATTTTACTCCGGGAACTTGAAAAAATAACGCCTTGAAAAACATAGAAGGAATATGCCCCAGGAAAGAAAGCAATCCGCCTGCCGGTGTAACGTGATCCACAGTGAAACCGTTCCGTTCGAGGATAACCTTGAGGCCATGTCCGGTAAAACGAAAATAATCATGCGGCTCGTTATGCAGGTAACCCAAATGAGGGATGCTGACCAGCAAAATCCCTCCGGGTTTCAAACACCGATAATATTCACGCAATGCTCTCTCAGGATCGGGCACATGCTCCAGCACCTGCAGGCAAAGAATCGAGTCGAAGACTTCATCCCGCCAAGGCATGTCCATGATCGAGCCCGCGGCGGCCAAGCCCGGCCTGGGTTTGACATCCATGGGAAGATATTCGTTTACTAAAGGTTTTTTCAGTTTGGGAGCAAAAACCATGCGCCCTGCTCCCGCATCGAGACATCGGCCATGCATATGTTGTTCGATGAGCGGCTGCACTTTGTGAAACAAACTCAGGCGTGTCGGCGAAAGAGCGAAATACGTATCGCTGCCCGCGGTGGCGTCGGCGATCTTACGGTCGCGGTCTTTGATCCAATCATAAAAACTCATGTGGTTGTATGCTCCGCTGCAATTCGATAGTAAAGATCGTGATACTGTTGTGCAACGGCCTCCCAGGAAAAGTTATGTGCTCGTGCACGGGATTGTTCACCCATTTCCTGCAGCCGCTGAGGTTGAGTTAGCAGTTGTGACAACGTTTCTTCCAAGGCTGTTTGGTCACCGGTGGGTATTATCACTCCATTATCCTCTATCAGTTCTTTTGTACCTCCTGTGTCCGTCAAAACCAGTGGCAGGCCGCAGGCCATGGCTTCGAGCGCGGCGTTGGACATCCCTTCGGCGTAAGAAGGGAGCACGAACACATCACATTCCGGTAAAAATCGTGGGATGGACTCACGCTCCAATCTGCCGTGAAAAGTGACTTGTTTTTCGATTTCGAGTTCACGCGCCAGCTGCATAAGATTTTCTTTTTCAGGACCGTCACCGATGATGTGGCAATGAAAAGGAATATTACGCTCATAAAGACCATGGCAGGCTTTGATCAACAGATCGATTCCTTTACGCGGGATAAGCCTTGCTGAGGTTACAATCGAGCACTCAGTGTGAGGTTCACGGGGAAGCGGTTTGAAGAAATCGATATCCACGCCGTTGGGGATAATCTCTGCCGAAAGCGAAGGGAATTGTTGTTGAAACAAATCACCCAACCCCGCACTGTTCGCTACGACGGCTTGAGCCGATTTGTATATTCGTTTCAGTAACGGCTTGAGCAGGATGTAATCCAATGAAAAACGCTTGTTGTAACCAGGCACATCCGATCCCCGAACCGAAACCAGATAGGGCAGTTTTTTCCGATAAAGATAAGCGAGCAGTCCGGAGGGAAAGCCAAAAAAAACATGACATAAATCGTAGGTGTTCTCTTTGAGATGCTCATGCAAGAACCCATAATGCGTGAACAGGTAATGAATCACTTCAGAACGCCGCCAATAAAATAGGTTTTTCTTTTTTAACGGTATATAATAAATATGTATATTATTTGAATAGGCTTCATGTAATAGTTTGGAATTCGTAGTTGAAGTGACGAGGGTTACCTCGATGTCATGGAAGCGAGTATACGCTTTCAGTATCGCTCGATGAGCGTGACCCCCTCCTCCACCAATAGGTGGGTATTCATAATTTAACGATAAAATACGCAGCATTGTATATTCTGATAATTTTTTATTAAATTTTTGTCTATATAAATCATAATAGCCTTGCCCAGGTGGCAAGGGCAAGGACAAGCCCCCCACATGGGTACGGACGGGTGACAAGGGCATGGCGCAAGCCAGCCCTTGCAGGAGAGGCACAATGAAACGTTGAGTCAAGGGCTGGCCGCTGACGCGGCCTTGCCCTTGCCACCCGGCCCAAACGCATGGTGATTCCCGTAGGGGCGGTTCGGGAACCGCCCCAATCGCATTGCTGCGATTCCTGCGGGGGGCGATTCCCGAATCGCCCCTACAGATTGTGGATGCTGGAATTCCCCTTGGCATCGAATAAATTGAGGGGTGGCAAGGGCATGGCGACAGCCAGCCCTTGCAAAAGAGGCACAATGAAACGTTGAGTCAAGGGCTGTCCGCTGACGCGGCCTTGCCCTTGGCACCCGGTCCCTTGGCACCCATTTTATTGAAATTCCGAAGGAAATGTACGTTTCGGTTCCCCGGTTTTGGCAAGAATATCATTGGCCTTTTCCAGCAGAGCATCCATCGCGGCCTGGTCATGCCCTGGTGATTGAAGCAATTCATTGGCGATATTGATTGCGGTCAGCAAAGCCAGCTGTACGGAAGGGGCCGTGGGCGCACGTTCTGCGAGTTCATGCACCATATCGCGTACATAAATGGCCGCCTTGCGCACCGCTTCCGGATTATCACCGCCTCGCAATTGTAGCTTGGTGCCGAGGATCTCGACCGAGATGACATCGGATTCGTTGGGCATGCTTCCACCTTTTACAATCTAGTTTTGCAGAGGCATTGAATGCTGAAGCATAGATCAGACGGTTTCCGCTTCCATCTTTTCGATTTTATCGATGATAGCTTGAATGCGTTCCCTGACCTCTGTACGGCTGTCATCCTGGGTTGAAATCTGCTGCGCCAGTTCTTCCCGCTGCCGCTCGCTTTCTTCCAACGCTTTTTTTAAACTGTCCCGCTCCATCTGCAGGTCACGGATATCGTTGACCAATCCCTCAACACGCTGATCCAAAGATTCCAATACTTCCATTAAACTTTCAACTGTCATAGTATTTCCTCGTCGTATTATGAACGAAGCTGCACTTCGAGTTTTTTACTGAGTTGATTGAGAATCTTGTCAATGATTTGATCGACAGTTTCCTCTTTCAACGTTTCTTCCATAGAACGGTATGTCATGCGGTAAGCCAGGCTCACTTTTCCTTCCGGAACCTGCTTTCCCCGATAATAATCAAATAATACAATATCTTCAAGAATTTCGCCACTCTCTTTGCGAATTATTTCTTCCACCTGCCGCGAAGTCACATTTTCCGGAACCAGAAGCGCCAGATCGCGCTTCACCGCCGGAAAAGCGGAAAACGGACGGTATTTGATCTGGGAATTGCGGAACGCATCGGACAACGACTGCAAATCCAGTTCAAAAATCAGGATGCGCCCATTCAGTTCATATTTTTCCGCTAGTGAAGGGTGCAGTTCACCATAAAAACCGATAGGCTGTTTCCTCTCTTCGATCGTGACACCCCGTTTGGGGTGCAGGCATCCGGGACCTTCGATCAAACGAAATCGGCGGAGAAAGGCGAGATTCAATATGCCCTCGGCAACGCCTTTGATATCAAAAAAATCCATTTCGGATTTTTGATTCCGCCAGTTTCTGTAAAGATTCCCTACGATGACAGCGGACAATATCTCTTTTTCCACTACTTTATTATTATGGGGAAGATATTTGCGCCCGATCTCGAACAGGCCGAAATCGCTGATGCCATGCGCCACGTTATGTTTAGCCGCCTGGAGCAGCGCGGGGAACAGACTGGTGCGCATGAGCGACTCTTGAGATTTTATAGGATTCAACAAAGTGGTGTTCTCATTGCTGATGCTCTGGTCTTCAGCAGTAAAAGGCTGAAGTGATTCTTCGTCTGCGAATGATAATGTGACGGCTTCATCCAGTCCCGAATCTGTAAGATAGGCGCGGATTTGGCTGATCAGCGTGCTGTCGATCTCTCTCGGTTCCGGCGGTTTTGTCGGTGCAAGCGGCAGGGTCGAGGTGAAATTCTCGTAGCCGTGAAGCCGTGCGGCTTCTTCAATCAGATCGGCTTCCCTGCGAAGATCGTTCCGGAAAGATGGTATCCGCAGGGTGATCTTTTCCCCATTTTTATGTTCAACTTCGCAATGAAGAGATTTGAAAATCCGTTCGATTTCATCCGGATCGATGGTTTTACCCAGAAGCCGGTTGCAGAAAGAATAACGAAGCGGGAGCGCCCGTCCCTTCAGATCATCGATTCGCTGAGTATCCGTGGAGTCTGCTACGCCCATCTTTCCTGCGATCACTCCACCTGCCATATCAAGGATTAATTGTGCACACCGCCATGAAGCAGGGATCACCGTTTCAAAATCCACACCCCGTTCGAATCTGTAAGAAGCTTCAGATGACATGCCCAGTTTTTTGGACGTGCGGCGGATAGATACGGGATCGAAATAAGCACTTTCGAGAAGCAGAGAGGTGGTGGCTTCACTTACTTCGCTGTCCAGCCCTCCCATGACGCCCGCCACAGCGACCGGGTTTTGAGCGTCGGTGATGAGCAGCATGGAGTTCTCAAGTTGGTGTTGATCGCCGTCAATGGTCGTGATAAGTTCATTGGGTTTGGCTCGTCTCACGACGATGCGCTCCTCTTCGAGCTTGTCAAGATCGAACGCATGAAGGGGCTGGCCCCATTCCATCATGGCGTAGTTGGTGGCGTCCACCACATTATTGATGCTGCGTATCCCGCAGGCTTCCAGCCGTTTAACCAGCCAATCCGGCGAAGGGCCGATGGTTAAATCTTTGATAACCAAAGCGGTATAACGCGGGCAAAGGTCTTCATCTTCGAGGGTAACCGAAGGAACAAACTCGGTGTCTTTGCCGGGTTCGATGGGGTTGGTTTCCGGCAGACGGATGGAACTTTGAATATACGTTGCCACCTCGCGTGACACCCCAGCCATGCTAAGGGCATCCGGCCGGTTGGGAGTTACATTCAGGTCGAATACGGCTTCATTCAATCCCATCTCGTCGATCAGCCTGGCCCCGATGGTGTAAGACTCAGGGAGTATCATAATACCAGTGTGATCTTCACCAAGTTGAAGCTCCTGCAAAGAACAGAGCATCCCCTCGGATTTGATTCCCCTGATTTTACGGCGTTCCAGTTTGAAATTTCCCGGCAGCACGGTTCCCACATACGCCAGCGCGACCAGATCGTTTTCTTTCATATTGTGAGCGCCGCAGACAATATCATACGTTTGGGAACCGTCGGTGATATGGCAGAGGGAGAGTTTATCTGCATTGGGATGAGGAGAAACCTTAAGAATTTTTGCAACGACGATATCTTTGATAGCCTCACCGGGAGACTCAATCCCCTCCACCTCCAGACCGCGCATAGTCAACAGCCGGGCAGTCTCTTCGGAGGATGGAATGTTTTCGACAAGGTCTGCTAACCAGGAATAAGGAACTTTCATCAGTGAATCTACCTATGATTCAATATTAATTAGAATGGCTAATAAAACCTGAAGGTAGGGCGGTTCGCGCGATCACATGGTGATGCCCGTAGGGGCGGTTCGCGAACCGCCCCTACCTTCTTCTGATAATCCTTTGATCCTATAATCGGTGGGGGATAGCGTCAAGTGTTGAGTCTTGAACGGTACTCCATATGGGATTGGTAAAAAAATTCTAAATTTTTTACATATGTCAATTACAAATCTATTGATTTTGGTGTATGATAGGAACGATTTGCTAAATTTGCTGAAATTGAATTGTGGTTGGATGTTACCGTTTTGGGAAAAAGAATTTTGGATAAGGTGTTTTCTCTGGCAGAGGTGAAAAACCTCTTGCCAACTAAATTATTTATGCTGTAATATACATTTGTTCAGTATTTACTCGAAAGCGGAAACAGGAGAGAAAAAGGTGGCGATAACAGAGCTGAAAGACCGAAGCAAAGCAATCGATTTAGCCATTTCGCAAATCGAGAAACAGTACGGGCGCGGGTCCATCATGAAAATGGGTGAGATCCCCAAACAGGAAGTACCGGTGATTCCCACCGGGTCCTTGGGCCTGGATTGGGCGCTGGGCGTCGGGGGAATCCCCCGGGGAAGAGTCGTGGAAATCTTCGGGCCGGAGGCATCCGGAAAAACTACCCTGGCGCAGCATATCGTGGCGGAAGCGCAGAAAATGGGAGGCACGGCGGCTTTCGTCGATGCCGAGCACGCTATCGACGTTGATTATGCAGCCAAGTTAGGCGTCGATGTGGATAATTTGCTGGTCGCCCAGCCCGATGCGGGAGAGCAGGCGTTGGATATTGTGGAAATGCTGGTACGCAGCGGCGCATTGGATGTGATTGTCATCGATTCTGTGGCTGCCTTGGTTCCCCAGGCCGAAATCGATGGTGAAATGAAGGACAATCAAGTAGGACTACAGGCGCGATTGATGTCGAAGGCGTTAAGAAAACTGACGGGTATTTTGAGTAAATCGCATACCTGCGCCATCTTCATCAATCAGATCCGGGAAAAAATCGGTGTCATGTTCGGCAACCCCGAAACCACGACCGGCGGCCGGGCACTGAAATTTTACTCCTCCGTCCGGCTCGATATCCGCCGCACCGGCGCTATCAAGGAAAAAGGGGAAAACATTGGAAACCGGTCGAAGGTCAAAGTCGTCAAAAACAAAGTCGCTCCGCCTTTTCGGGAAGCCGAGTTCGATTTAATATTCGGCGAGGGCATTTCATGCATGGGCGAACTGCTCGATTTGGGCGCCGAACATAAAGTGATCGACAAAAGCGGTGTCTGGTATGTATACGGTGATCAAAAATTAGGGCAGGGCAGAGAAAACGCGAAAAATACCCTGCGGGAAAATCCCGAACTCTTCCAGGAAATTCACGACAAGGTGCGTGAAGCACTGGGATTCGCCGGAATGATCGACAACACAAAGTTGGAGGAAGAAGCATAGGATTTGATTTCGAGAAATGAGCGCCCTTTACGAAAAATTAAAACGCTTCAATACCCACACCACAGGAAAGAGTGGCTCTGAATCGCTGCCAGCTTCAACTCCACAGACCAAACCCCTCCCAAACAACCTGTTGAATATCCCCGGTATCGTTCGTGGAACCGACATCAAAGAAAAAAGACACCGAATGGAGGAAACCAAACAAAAATTCCTCACCAGCCTCGGTGTCGAAGAAATACATAATTCTGCCGGAAAATATGGTGTTCGTGAAATCCTGATCAAGGATGACGGCATGGATGAGGCGGCCATCTATATATCCGGTATAGAATTAGCCACCGTCAATCATGATAAGATATTCGCCTCTTTCCGGACTCAAGATATTCTTTTTTTTGATACGGAAACCACCGGCCTGGCGGGTGGGACGGGAACCGTGCCGTTCTTGATCGGGGTGGGTTTTTTTGAAGACGATGGATTTCGCATCCGTCAGTACCTGATGCGGGATTACGATGAAGAACGCCCGGTTCTTGATGAGATGGTAAACTTGATCAGCCAATTTCCAGTTATTGCTTCTTATAATGGAAAACGATTCGATGCTCCTATTTTGCAATCACGATTGCTGTTGAATCGATTACGGTTTTCGCTTCTTGATCTTCCTCATATCGATTTGCTTTATTCCGCCCGCCGGTTTTGGAAAAATATACTGCCGGATTGTTCTCTCTCCACGATTGAAAACCATATTCTCAATAAAAAACGCGGCGAGGATATTCCAGGCGAACTGATTCCTTATGTATATTTCGATTTTTTGCGGGGCATTCAAATTGAACGTATGAGGCCGGTCTTGTTTCACAATGCGGAAGATATCGTGTCCTTGGCTGTCTTGGCATCAAAAGTATGCCGAATGGTACGAATGCCGCATGAAGAGTGCCGGCACGGATTCGAATGGTTTGGGCTGGGGAAAAGTTTGGCGGTGACCGGCGAATGGGACCGTTCATTTTTTTGTCTGGAAAAAGCGTTAGTGCAGGATGGCTTATCCTCCGTAGCATGGATCGCAGTAAGCAAACATCTTTCCCTGACCTACAAGCGGATGGGACGGATTCAAGACGCCGTTTCGGTTTGGAAGCAAATGATCGACCGCGAACGGGATTTATTTGCCTATATCGAAATGGCGAAATTCTACGAACATGTAGAAAAACGCTACACCGACGCTCTCTTGATGACTGAAGAAGCGATAAGAGCCGTCCAATACAAGCGCTCCAACAACGGTAAACACATTGTACCCTCCGAAACTGTGATCAATGACTTGCAGCACCGCAAAAACCGTTTGCTGAAAAAACAAAATCACCAACGTAACGCTGGCATCCTGACGGCCTAAGAATCCTCATTTAACTGAGATTTAACTGAAATTTACATTCTCTCATGGAATCAAATACGCTTTTATGTTAAGATAAATCAAAGAGGTTGATCGAAAGAAACAATCACTATAAAACAATTGATGGATGGAGGAAAGGATGAGCAAGACAAAAGCATTTACTTTAATTGAACTATTGATTGTTGTGGCCATTATTGGCATTTTGGCAGCGATTGCAGTGCCGAATTTCCTGAATGCCCAGATGAGAACCAAAATCGCCAAGGTGGAAGGTGATTTTAAAGCGCTGGCAACCGGTCTTGAAATGTACCGATTGGATAATGGGCGGTACATCAACCGTGCCGGTAATATTTCATGGCCTTACCGTTTTCATCCATTGACAACTCCAGTGTCTTATTTAAGTCAAGGCCGCTGGCCGGATCCATTCGCTCCCGAATGGGTAGAAATGCCGGATGGAGATCCCATGAATTATTGTTATGAATCGCATGGCTGGCCGGAAAATCCCATTCCCCACTTCGCGAAAAAATTCCGGAATTCTCCACATGAATGGCTGCACGGAAAGCAAGATTCATATGAGTATGCTATCATTTCAGCCGGTCCCGATGCAGATCTCCAAGCGGATTCAGGTGCCCGTTCACAACCTCAAGACGTATTTTTCCTTTATGATGGCAGCAATGGACTGACCAGCAATGGCGATATAATCCGTTTTGGCCCATAAGGTCAATTTATAAAATGATAATAAAGCAAAGGCCGCGTTGATTCGTGGCCTTTTTGTGTTCATAGAGGAAAAATCCAAAGGTGGTGAAAATTATGATTCATCTTTTGTTATCGATTCTAATATTAAGTATAAGCAATTTGGTATTCGCTTCGGAGGATTCTCTCCAAGTATGGGCGGTTCCGGATACAGTACGGGTCGATCCTCAAAGCGGTCAGGTTTTTGAAAACAGCGATGCCTATCCAACAGACGACCGCTGGCAGACTGAGTATCGTGACACAAACAGCGTCTGGAAAGAAAAAGGAAAGGGCACACTTTCGCTTCGGGGAGCGAGAAATGAATATGTGGCGGCTCAAATCATATTGGAAAAAACACAGCAAAACATTGAACAGATTACAATTAACATCAGCGATTTAAAAGGGCCGGGAATCATTGAAAGAGATAAAAATATCGCCTTGTTTAAGGAATGGTATATCCAGGTGACTCGTCCCTCCGAAGCCTATATCAAACCGATTGGTCTTGGTTGGTATCCGGAAGCGCTCATTCCTTTGGATAAACAATTACCAGGCGATTTTGGTATGCCATTCAACATACCCGATAAACGAAATGATATACCGGATCAACAGAATCAAACCTTATGGATCGATATTTATATCCCCAAAACGGCAGAGAAAGGTTTGTATGAAGGTTCAATGAACATCTCATACAAATCCGGGGATAACATATCCGCGAGTACCATACCACTTCGCTTGGAAATATGGGATTTCTCCCTGCCGGATACTTTTCACTTGGCTCCCAGTTTGAATACATATGGTACACCATTTCGTGATGAAGAGCGTAAGATTCAGTATTTTCAAATCGCCCACCGGCATCGCTGTCTATGTGAATCCTTCAATCCAAAACCGGATTTCAGCGGTCAGGGAAAAGAACTGAAACTGGATTGGCAGAAGTATGATAATATTATGTCCCCCATGCTGGACGGTTCGGTTTTTACTGATGAATACGGTTATTACGGACCGGGAACCGGCAAATCGGTTTCGCGTATATATCTGCCATTTACAAGCAACAAACGCTGGCTTGGAGGAGCCGTGCCGCGCGGTGAGCCGGAGCACGTAGAAACTTATCAGGAAGCGCTCCGTCAAATCGAACAGCATTTTATGGATAAAGGCTGGGATAAAACAACGCTGGTTTTCTTCATCAACGATTTCGATGAAACCAAGACCATCGAGGGCCATGAATCTGTCGAATATTACGGAAAAGTCTTATGGAACGCCGGATTAAACAATCCTTCACAGTTTGCTTACCGCTTTGACAGCGGTGCATTCAGAAATATCAGCCATCATATTCCCGAATGGACAACTTCATCGCTTATTGAAAAACTGGATGAAGTGACCATGTGGGTCATTTGCGGAGCCTGGCGGTATATATCAGCCGATGGGGTGGCTAATCTACGCAAACAGGGGAAGGATGCCTGGTTCTATTTTTCCAATACATCCGGTGAACCATGTATCGGGAGCTGCTACATCGATGCCGAACTGATCGGCTTGAGAACCTGGCCGTGGATTTGCTGGCGCTATAACCTAACCTCAGCCTGCATTTGGGAATGGACCTATGGCGCACGGAATGTAAAACGCTGGACTGATCCATGGACTGGTGAGGCAGGCGCACGTGGTAATGGCGATGCGTGCCTGGTTTATGACGGTGAGTTTATCGGCATCCAAAACCTCTGTCCTTCATTGCGATTGAAGTCACTTCGTCGAGGTGCACAGGATTATGAATATATGTGGATGTTGGCGAATCAATATAACCAACGGGATCGGGTGGATGAAATTGTAAAACACATTGTTCCGAAAGCCTTAGATCAAAACGGCACAAAGCCGCCCGGTAAATGGCGGCATGATCCGGAAGCATGGGAACAGGCACGATTCAAACTGGCCGAGTTAATTCTTAACCAAAACCATTAAAACAGAGGAGAACATCATGGATGAAATGGATATACAAGGTCTTGAAAATAGAATCAAAAAACTGGAAAAAACTGTTTACTGGTTCAATGGAGGAATTATTTTACTGGCTTTGATTGTCTTGATTCCGGATCTTATTTACATGGTCAGTGGAGTCCCCCCCATCAAGACCAGTGAGCTCAAGGTGATTTCAGCGGACAGACGCACCAATGCCTATATCGGCTACCACGACAATGGTGATTATGGTTTATGGATATATGGCCCGGAAGGAACAGTTGATGCATGGCCGAAAATATTTTTGGGGATGAAAAAAGGGGAAGAACCGGTTTTTTCAATGATCGATAGGGATGGTGAATCGATTTTTGAACAAAAGTAAATTAGCAGGGGTGGAATGAACCACCCCTGCTCATATGAACTTATTTATAAATTTCCCAAGAACTGGCGTTGGAGCCTAGTTCTTCAAAAGTCATGAAATTATCAAGTATGCACCGTCCCACAACAACATCGTTGTTGTCGGTTGAGTGAGGTGTATACATTATACCCAGTACCGGTGGATTCTCGGTGTCATTATCATCGATGACCAGTGTATTGTCCGGTAGACCGCGGTCTAGGTTGTCATCCGGTTCCAGCCATGGGCCTTCTGCTGATTCTGCGCAAAGAAATGTAAATGTATCACCTTCCCTTACAAGGCGTGCCCACCAACCGGCTTTGGGTCCGGAACCATCATCACCCCGTCGGGAACGATCTGTATCTCCCCCAAACTCAAGCCGGTATTGAGCACGGAGACCATGCCTGCGGGAAATCTGGGAACTAACATTAATGGCTCCCGGATCTAATCCCTGACGAAAAGCAATTCCTGCTTTTTCCCATTCATTTCCACCATTGGGGGGTGTACTATTCACTGCGCCAGGATCGCCATCAAGTCTGCCATCGAAACTGATGACATGCACGACAACATCAAAATCTCCGGTGACCTGTTGATACAGCATCCCCATACCATCTACGCCACCCCAAACGTCCCAACCGTTATTGATTATATAAAGCCTGCCATCAACAACCTTGGCTTCACCTTCTGAGGGTCCACTATCTTCAGCCGGACCAGGTCCAATATTGGCGTAAGTCCATTGGGAACCAATACCGGTATTGAAATTATCACTGACCGGGGATTGAGCGGTGACGTTCGAAACAAAAAATAATCCAATAATTCCTAGCAAAACTGCGAAATTCTTCAACATAATTTCCTCCCTTCAAAATTAACTTGATAATACGTTGGTTTGACAACGTCGAAATATTATAAACAACCTTTGGCGCAATACCTCCTTTCTCTTGATTTTCACGTTTTGCAATTTAGTATAATATCATAGAACAGATTGAATTTTTAAGGGGAATAATAGAAGTTTTTTTTTTTGCCATAGAAAAAATCATGCAAAAAGTATATGCTACAATGAACCTGCCGGAAATCGGTCTGTTAAAAAGCATTAGACAACGGTATCAGTATAAATCCCATTGCTTTACTTTAACCGGTTCCAGGAACCGCATAGTCCCCCATAAATCTTCAATTTCATGGGTGTTTTCAGTGGTAATTTCTCCCGCTTCATAGATATAGACTGTCCAATAGAGCTGAATCTCTCTTAATTCCTCGTAAAATTCCGGTTCTAAGGTGGCTTCATTATATATATCGACGTCGTCAACATTGATATTGAATCCAATGTCGTCCCCCGAGGCAGGGGAACCGATGATATCAAGAGCAAAACGGGCTTCTTGCGACCAATCGTTTGTATCCAAATTGACGGATGTTTTGGCATACCAAACAGCATCCCTACCGGTGCCGTAGGGTCTATCCTTCTCTCCGTATAACTCCGGTGAAACGAAGGGCAGGGGTGAATCTTCTGCATCGATGCCGTAAATCCACTGTCCGCCGGTTTCGGTTTCAGTGGGATTGCGGCAGGAATCCAGGGTGCGGCTGAGATCTCCGTCGAAAAAATACTCCACAGCGTCGTTTTCCCATGTAACCGGCAGGTCCCACTGTAATCGCTGCCCGTAATTGCTACTGATGTAGGCATCATCAAGAACCGAAACCCCCACATAAAGAAACTCATCATCATAACAAACATAAAATGTGTAACTGATGTCCTCAGGACCATCAGATTCTCCCGGCCCACTATTTCCGGCAACACCCAGATTCACAAAATCGACTGTATTCGAAGCGGCGTTATCCCATTCACCTTCACTTAAATCGCCGTCTATTTGTGGAGGAGTGTAAGTATAGGGAACCTCAATCAACTGCCGGCCTTCGTCATCAAGTTCTTGAGAACCAATATCTGAGGTGAAGAAAGTAGAGAGTACAATAAGGCTTATTGATAAAAGAATTGGTTTTATCATCATTTTGCTCCTTAATAGAATCGAAATTACAGTCAAGCTTATTCTTTCAAAAATGAATGATTTTGTAAATATGTATATAAGAAAAAAAAAGAGAAGAGAGTAAAAGGAAGCATATTGAGATTAACCCGAAGAATCCAATACCTTCCGTATTTTTTCCAATAAAACATTGGGAGTAAAAGGCTTTTGTAGATAAACAATGCCGCTGTCCAGAATGCCGTGATGAACAATGGCGTCATCCGTATAGCCTGACATATAAATCACTTTTAAATCGGGATTGAGTGAAGTCAGCCGGTTACTCAATTCACGTCCACTCATTTCCGGCATGACAACATCGGTTAACAGCAGTTGAATTGGATTTACGTAAATTTCCCATCTCTGTATAGCTTCAGTGCCGTTTTTGGCACTCAGTACCTGGTATCCCGCTTTTTGGAGTGTGCTGGTCACCATTTCAAGAACCAGGTCTTCATCCTCAACCAGCAAAACCGTTTCGGAACCGGATAATTCGGTAAACTCACGGCGTTCTTTGATGATATCCGCCTCGTCTTCAATACGCGGCAGATAGACCTTGAAAGTGGTGCTTTTATTCGGTTCGCTGTAGACATAAATATTTCCACCGCTTTGTTTTACAATGCCGTAAACGGTCGAGAGGCCTAATCCGGTTCCTTTCCCTTTTTGCTTAGTTGTAAAGAACGGTTCAAAAATTCGTTCTTGGGTTTCTTTGTCCATGCCCAATCCATTGTCGCTGATTCCCAGCATGACATAAGGGCCGGGTTGGACGCTGGGATGGGTTGAGGCGTATGTTTCATCCAATTCGACTTTTTTTGTTTCAATCGTTAATTTACCGCCTTGGGGCATAGCGTCCCGAGCGTTCAACACTAAATTCAATACGACCTGTTCAATTTGGCCCGGATCGGCTTTGACCCGGCCAAGGGTTGCATTTTGCTTGATAACAAACTCAATATCCTCACCAATCAAGCGCCTGAGCATTTTATCCATGTCGACAATCAATGTGTTCAAATTTAGAATTTTAGGCTTCAGGACTTGTTTGCGGCTGAAGGCCAGTAGCTGGCGGGTTAAGGATGCAGCTCGTTCGCCTGCTTTGTTGATCTCCTTTATGTTTTTCAAGGTTACATCATCATACTGAAGGCTGTTCATCGCCATTTCACTGTATCCAATGATTGCCATTAATAGATTGTTGAAATCATGTGCGATTCCTCCAGCCATCTGCCCAACCGCTTCCATTTTTTGTGATTGGCGTAGTTGTTCCTCCAGGTGTTTCCGTTCCGTGATATCTTGAACGGTTCCGATGACCTGAATGGGATTGCCTTCTTCATCGCGAAATATTTCCGCCAGTTCATTCACCCATCGAATGCTGCCATCCGGACGTACAATTCGATGTTCGATGCGATAAAGTTTATCGTTCTCTATGGACTCCTGAAGAGCAGCCTCCACTTTCTCACGGTCTTCCGGATGGATGTGGTTGTAGAATGTTTCTCTTTTTCCATTAAACTGCTCTTTTTCCATATCAAATACTTCAAAGATTTCATTGGACCAGGTCAGTTTGCCGGTTTGCAGGTTGGTTTGCCAGAAACCGATATTTGCGACTTCTTGTGCTTTTTTAATAAGAGCATGGCTTTCCTGCAGTGCTTTTTCTGCTCTTTTCTTTTCGGTTATATCCCAGAAAATGCCTTGAACACCAATAATTTCTCCTTCGGCATTATAAACTGGGGTTTTAATCACTTGAACATATAAAGTTTCCTTTTTTGACGGTTGGTGTTCTTCTACCGTTTCAAAAATTTGTTGCGTTTCTATAACATAATGGTCGTCTTTTTGATATTTTTCCGCCAGATTTGCCGGAAACAAATCATAATCGGTTTTACCGATGATGGCTTCATATGGTTTATTGAGTTCATCACAAAATCGTTGATTAGCAAAATTAAATTTCCCATCTAAATCTTTTCTGAATATGCATTGGGGAAGGTTTTCGACGAGAGATTGGTATAACGCTTCCGAATTATGCAGTGCCTCTTCGGTTTGCTTCCGCTGAGTGACATTTCTGACAAAAGACCAATATCCATTGGGATTACCTTGTTCATCTTTTAATAAATGTGTGCGGATTTCAATAGGAATAATCGTTCCGTCTCTGCGGATATATTCTTTTTCGTAAAGGCCGGAGTGTCCTTGTTTCAAAACTTGTTCTTGAATTATTCGCTGTTCTTTCTCATGCCACGTTTCTGGAGTTATATCCAGAAACGTTTTAGTCAGCAATTCCTCTTCAGAATAGCCCAAAATTTTCATAAAACTGGTATTGAATCGGGTAATTTTGCCGTTTAGATCGACCATGGCAAAACCATTCATACTTCCTTCATACAACTCCCGAAATCTTCTTTCCGATTCCCGGATTTTTTCAACCGCCTGTTTTCTTTCGGTAATGTCATATCCTATGCTAAATAATAATGTTATATCATTAATAGTGACTGGCACTGCATTGAGCAGCAATGTTTTGGTTTTCCCATTGACCACATAGTCTACTTCGATGTTGCGGCGGCTTACAAAAGGTGTGTGACCTTTTTTGGTTTCATCCTGTTTTTCGAGCGGTGTAAATTTCGATACCTGTTGACCGATGAGATTATCTTTATTGGTTTCTAAAAAATCGCACGCTGCCGGATTGGCGTCGGCAAACCGTTTGTTTTCATCAACAACCATGATCGGATTCAGGGTATCTTCAAACAAGGTACGGAGTTTTAATTCGCTTTCTTTCAAAGCGTTCTCGGCTTGTTTCCTGGATTGAATTGCCCTTCGGCTCATTTCCGAAAAAATGATTGTCATAAAAGATATAAGCCCGATGGTTTTCAATGTCGAAATAAAATTCCCCGCAAGGTGATATTCCACATAGATGGAAACAGCGATACAGACCAAAAGAGAAATAAGATAAATGCGTTGGGGAAACCTTAAAGCGGCATAAAAAACCGGGAAAAGTAAAATGAAAAGCAGATCATCTTTTTGGATCCAATAGACGATCATCATCCCTAAAAACAAAGAGAAAAGTAAGAGAAAAGTAAATAGAGAATAACAAAAATAGACATGCGGTAGGCCATATTATCAGGCATAAGATCACCAATAGAGAATAACAAAAATAGACATGCGGTAGGCCATATTATCAGGCATAAGATCACCAAAAAGCAAGTTTAAATGTGAATAAATCTCCCCAATTCTGGCTGTCAAAAAACAAGAGAAAATATTTGATATATTATATTGTTAGTACATATAAGGTCAAGGTGTATTTCATTGGCTTTATTCCTATAAAATATCTAAATAAATGAATTTCTCTATTCCCCAGTTTCTCGAAACCAACGGCGAGCATGGACAAGCAGCAGGAGAGTGCCAATCACAGTCTTGAGTGCCGGCATTTTGCTTTGCCCCTTTTTTTGTTCGTAATGCAGTTCAAAGGGGATTTCAGCCACTCGTTGTGGTTCTGTGTTGGGCAGCATTTTCAACATCAGTTCTCCGGTGCAGGCGAAGCCTTGAGATTCAAACAGATGATCTCCCCATCGTGTCAAGGTTTTTTGCAGGACAACCGATCTTATACCGCGGTAACCACAGGAAAAATCTTTGAGGGGGATCGAGGGCAGAAACAGATGATAACACCATCTGGCTCCGTGGCTCAATAATTTCCGGAAAAAACTAACCCCGACCTCTTTCCCACCCTGCGCATACCGGGAGGCGACCACGAGATCATAACCTTGATTCATCATATGCACCATCTGAAAAATATATTTGGGATGATGAGTGCAATCGGCATCCATGGTAAAGATATAATCGTCTTTTTCACTGTGCCCGAGCGTGAATTGAATTCCGGTTTGAAGCGCCGCTCCCAGTCCCCGGTTGATTGGATGTTCAAGCACGGTCACGCGCATACATCCCTCAAAAGACTGTGCTTCTTTCTGTGTGGTA
>CAZXSQ010000060.1:0-1742 GCA_964643335.1 uncultured bacterium | reverse complement strand
ACTGCCATCGTTCACGACCACAGCGTGTATCGGAAGTAACTCTTTATTCTCTGAAACCGAATTCTCGGGCGTGTTTCGGCTGGGAAACGCCCTCAGACCTTCATCCTGCAGCCAATAAAGTAAATTGAGTATATTGTCAGCCTCATTGTAGGCTGGAAGGATTACATAAATCACTGTTACGCCCCTGAAGAATTATGGTTATCTTGTAGTGAACAGAAGGTGGGAGAGTCTGAAAGGTCTTTTTTATGGTCTACTTTTTTGATGGTAATGGTTTCTTGATCCAAATCGATTAATTCCAGTTCGGCAAATATTTTCAAGGCAAGGGTGAGTTCGGCGTGGGAGAGTTTCACCAACTTTGAAAATAAATAAAAATGCGTTCGTGTGATTTGCATATTTTCGTTAGCCGATTTATTTAACAAACGATAAATGTTACCCAATGTTTCGCGATTCAGTGAATTGGTTTTCATGGTATTCATACGAATGTCTGTTGATTGGGATAAAGGACGTAAATCCAATAAATGCAGGTTGATTTCACGCCTTCCCTGGAATTCGTTGTACCGGCACCGGAAAGCGAGCTCCAGTTCATTGCCGTTCAATAATTCAATTTTCTGCCCTTGGCTGAAAGCGATGGCATTCATCCAACCGCGCGGATGGCGAAACGAAAGGCGCAAATGGTTATTACCTACTATTTTAGCACCACATCCTTCTAAACTCGCCTTAGCATAAAATATAGGCTCCTCATTGTTTTTTCCAAATGGTTCTAATTTACCGATATCCGCCATTAAGGCATCGTCGATTTGTTCAAGGGATAAGGAAGCGTCCAGCCAGAGAGGCGGGGTTTCCTGCAACGGCCAAAGACGATTACCCGCCTCATATAATGCCGATTCCAAATGCGGCAGTTTGTCATCAAGACATTTTACACCAGCGGCTTCGGCATGACCCCCGCACGAGAGAGCAAAAGGACGGATATGTTCGAGAAGAGGAACCAGGTTGGTTCCTTCAATGGAACGGATTGAACCATGAGCCACGCCCTCTTCAATACTGAACATAAAAACAGGTTTTCCATAAATCTTTACCAGCTTTTGGGCGACGATGCCAAGTACACCTCGATGCCAGCCATGGCCTGCAACTATAAGAAGCCTGTCTGAACGATTATCCAGATTGTGGTCTTTGATATAAGCGCAGGCTTCCTCAAGAACAGTTTTTTCAGTGCGTTGACGAAGATTGTTGAGTTCGTGAAGGTGCTGCGCCATTTTCCAGCCATACGCAGAATCGCGTGTAAGCAGCAGTTCCAGCGCAAAGCGTGGATCATCCATTCGCCCGGCAGCATTAAGCCGGGGCGAAATTTGAAAACCGATCGCATAGGGGGTAATTCGTCCCGGATTCACCTTAGCTAATTCCATCAGAGCAACCAGACCGGGGCGATCCGTTTTGGTCAGGGATTCTTGACCCGCATAAAATAAAACCCGGTTTTCTCCTTGAAGCGGGACAATATCCGCAATCATTCCCAAAAGGGCAAGATCAATCTGTTTCAATTGGTTTCCCGAGCGGGATGAGGTGATACGAAGGGCTTGCGCAAGCTTCCAGGCGACGGTTGATCCGGATAAATGTTTGAAAGGATAGGATTCATCCGCTAGGACTGGATTAAGCACGGCCAGGGCGGGGGGACGTGCTGAACTTGGATCATGATGATCGGTAACGATGACATCCAGTCCCAGTTCATTTGCGGTTTCTATAGCCTC
>CAZXSQ010000059.1:15037-19287 GCA_964643335.1 uncultured bacterium | reverse complement strand
GAGAAATACTTTCCAACAAAGAAGCTTCCAAAAACACCGATATGAAACCATTATGGATTTCCTTAACAGCTATATTTTTCCGCTTTCACCGATATCCTATATATTCGTGCGAAGGTGGGATTATTCCAGCTACATCATGGCAATTGTTTATGCTGTGATTCTTCTCGGAATCAGTGTTTTGGTCATGTGGTTCGCAACGCAAAGAATAAAAAGAAAAGAGTAAGGTGTATATTGATGAATCAACCGTTGCTTGAGGAAGAGAAACCACAGAAAAAAGTATATATAGCTGAATTACAAGTTGGGCATAAAGTTAAGTCAAAATTCATTGTTTCACGATTGTCGTTAAGAGATTATGACCGTGGAAAATTCCTGTTCTTAAGGCTGGGTGACAGAACCGGCAAAATCAACGCCATTATATGGAATAATGCAGAAGAAGTGTCAAAACAGATTAAAGAGGGCGTCATCGTTGAAGTTGAAGGGAAGGTAAACTCCTACCGCAATGAACTCCAAGTCACGATCAAAACCATTCGCCATCTGCAGGATTACAGCGATATCAATCCTCATGATTTTCTCCCGGTCTCCTCGGTTCCATTGGAACAAATGATTGATGAATACGAGGAGGTTACTTCTTCGGTAGAGGATGTTGATTATCAAGCTCTGTTAACCTCTTTTCGGGAAGACACTTTATTGTGGGGAAAATTCATCGTGGCGCCCGGGGCTAAACTGTGGCATCATCCCCATATTCATGGACTGCTTGAACACACTTTGAGTGTTATCAAGTTATGCAAACTGATTGCGCCGTTTTATCCTCATGTCAATTCGGATTTATTAGTAACCGGTGGAGTATTTCATGATGTTGGAAAAATCGACGAGTTCACCTTCGATTACCACATCGATTACAGTACGGACGGCCGGTTACTGGGGCATATCTATATTGGCTCATCCATCGTTGAACGTTTGATTGTCAAAATACCGGATTTCCCAGAAAATAAACGAAGGGAGCTTTTACATTTAATTTTATCTCACCATGGTGAAGTGGAGCGGTCGCCAGTGTTGCCAATGACGCTTGAATCCTGTTTACTGCACCATATTGAAAATATGGATGCTCAAATGGCAGCCTTGGGCAGGGAAATGAACAAAGTACGCGATGAAAAAAAAGAATGGACCGGCTATGTAAACCTTATTCAGCGCCATCTGTATCTGGGGGACTCCAATTCTTTAATAGAGGAAGAAAGCCCTGATAGCTAGGCGTTAAGTTTTCCAAATCGAATCGTTTACAAGTATGTAAAACGACGCCATCCTAAAGTTTAAAAGAGAACATATAATACAGAAAAGAAGCGAGCGGGTACAATTTCCTCCAATCTCAATCATTGCACAGAATAAATTAAAGATAAAAGTTGGTATTTATGGTGAATCGAAATAAACAAACCAGTCTCTCTCTAATTCATCGTCTTTTCCGGATGCATGTTCTGCAGCATTCTCTCGAACTGTTGCTGCTTTTGACCAGTGCGGGCGTTTTGTGCGCCTATTTGCTGATTTTTTTAGCAGGTTCCTTTTTAATGAACAATTTCTGGATTAATCTCCTTTTTGTCCTTTCTTGCGGGATACTGGTCTATGTCGTCTATTCCTGTTTAAAGAGATGGGGGAATGAGGGATTTCGGATATCTACGTTCTTTCATCGCTGGGAACAACAACATCCGGAAATTGCCAACCGCAGTTCTTTGTTAGTTTATACAGAACGTCAGAAAGACGAGATCAATCGGCTGGGATATTCTACAGAACTTATTGATGCAGAAGATTCTTGGCTACGGCAATACATCAGCCAGCATGTTGATAGGAAAAAAAGCATCGTTTCTCTCCCAACGTTGGTGTTTTTCGTGTGTGTGATGATTTCAGCATCCATATTTGGATTCGCTCGTGCTGATTTTTTAGATCATTCACTGAATCGAATTACACAGGCTCTTTATATTCACGCTGAAAATGTTGAATCTCCCAAAATCGAAGTAGCCGAAGAGATTAAAATGGTACGCGGTAAACCGTTGACTCTTACCGGAACGTTTTCAAAACCCATCGATGCGGAAGATTCATTTGTTCACCTGCAGTCAAGAAGCGGCTGGCGCACATTGCCGGCAAAGAGAACCCGGAACACCGTCGTGTTTGCCATCCCCGCTCTTCGGCAAAACCTAGATTATTACTTTTCTGTGGGGGATGTCATATCAAATCGTGGAAAACTGATCCCGCTCGATCCTCCAACTCTTACCCAGGGTTCCATGACGGTTACCCCTCCATCGTACACCGGTTTATCGCAAGAAATGATCAAACCGCTACGTGCTGTGGCTGTCCCTGAAGGCAGTGAAATTCAAATAGAAGGTGAAGCATCCAATGATTTGACCTCGGCTTCTCTCAGTTATGGAAACTCCAAACTGCCGGCACAATTCGACGGCAAAAAAGTGTCTGTCTCCTTCACGGCCAGCCAAACCGGCGAAGTCGCGTTTTCTTTCGAAGATATCTACGGGCTTGAAGGAACCAGCCGGTCTTTTCTCATGACTGTCATCCCGGATGCCTCACCGTCTATTGAAATCGAACAGCCGCCAGCGGTAGCCAATATACCCGACCTTTTAGTCCAGCGCGTCCAGGCCCGGGCAACGGATGATTACCAAATCGAAAAAATAGAATCTCACAGCCAGATCAATTACCAGGAAAGTACTAACAGTACTCAGCTCATCTGGCTGCGTTCGGCGGAAAAAGCGAAGGAAGTGGCCGACGCAACAGAAATCTTTATTACGTATGACTGGGATCTGTCTCAATATGAATTGTTCCCAGGAGATGAACTGACCTTTTACTTGGAAGTTTGGGATAACGATCCACTGCACGGTTCAAAAAAAGGACGTACACAAACACACATTCTTCGTTATGCCACTCTAGCTGAAATGTTAGGTGAGTTGGATGAGAAAGAAGAATCTCAGGTAGGCGAATTGAGCGATCTGGTTGAAGAGCAGCATAACATTAATCGCGATGCCGAAGAAACTATCGATAAAATATCGGAAAAAATGCAAAATCAATTGCCGGATGAAGAAGGCAAGGAACCCATGTGGACCGAGAAAAAAGAACTGGAAGACATCAAAAAACGCCAGCAGGACTTGATTAAAGAAGCGGAAAAAATCGAAAAAGAGTTAAATCAATACACTGAGCAGGCAGAACAACAACTATCGGCGGAGGAAAAGAAAGAAAAAGGATTTTCACCGGAAACCATTGAGAAAATGACCCGTATCCGGGAATTGATGAACGAACTGGTCAACAAAGACAGCCGCCAGTTACTCGAAAAAATTGATAAAACCATTAATGAAATGTCAAAACAAGTCAAACAGGAAGATTTGGATGAGTTAAAGTTCTCATTCCAGAATTTCGATCAAGAATTGGATAGAACCTTATCCATGCTTGAGAACGCCTTCCAGGCCAGGCAACTCGAAGGTTTGAAAAATATGGCAGAAGAACTTGCCCAACGTCAGGATCACCTCCAGCGTGAAACACAAAAATTATCCGAAGAACAGGATCAATTGAAACAGAAACAATCTTCAGGTCAGCAAGGAGAAGATACGGAAAACGGCCAGAAAACAAGTCCCAAAGATCTCAAAGCTGAAGAGGATCAATTGAAGGCAAAGCAGGACCTCTTGAGTGAGCGGCAAAAGCAAATCCAAAAAGATGCACAGAATATGATACAAAAAATGAATGAAATGCAGGAGGCGCTGCAAGAACAAAGCCCGGATATCTCTCAGGCATTGAAAAAAATGATGGATGAATTAAGCGAAAAGAATTTACAGCAGGAACTTTCGCAGGCCTCTCAACAATTGGAACAAAATCAAATGCAGCAGGCACAAAAACATCAAAAAGATGCACAGCAGCAACTCCAACAGCTGGCTCAGCAGTTTCAGCAGTCCATGTTCAACATGAGCGGGATGGAGATGAAAATGGATACCAATGCCATCAAGCGGCTAGTGGATCGCGGTGTTTTTCTCTCCGATCATATGGAAAACCTGGCTGAATCCGGCGAAAAACAAAATGATCTCCAGGCACTAAGACTTGCGCAAGCTTTTCAACGGGAGCTGAACCGAATTCAATCAGCCTGGCGGGAAATGTCGAAAACCAATCCTTTTATGAGCAGAGAAGTTACCAACCTCTTGAATAGAAGCGATGAACGCCTTCAACGGGCAATTGAAGCCGGTCAAGGAGTGCAGTGGGTTGGATTACAT
>CAZXSQ010000059.1:0-15027 GCA_964643335.1 uncultured bacterium | reverse complement strand
GGATTACATGAAACCCGCCAGTCAGTCATGGCTTTAAACGACGGTCTATACAACATGCTGCAGGATATGCAAAACATGCAGCAGCAAATGGCTCAATCAGGTGCGCAAAATCTCCAACAGCAAATGCAGCAGATGATCTCTCAGCAGCAAAACCTGAATCAATTGCTGGACCAAATGCGTCAAATGGGGCAGCAAGGCAAGCAAATGATGGAACAACTGCAGCAACTTGCCCAGCAGCAGGCCCAGATTCGCAAAGAAATCGAAAAAATGATGCGGCAATACCGGCATATAGATCAGTTAAAGAATCGTTTGCAGGGTATTTATGAGGAAATGAAAGAAATGGAAAAACTTTTAGAGCAGGGAGCCAATGACGAACGTGTAGCCAAAAAAGAAAAACGGATTATGACACGTATGCTGGAAGCCGGCACCATGCAGGAGCAAGAGGAATATGGAAAACAACGGGAAGAAGAAGTGGCAAAAACAGGTTTGGAATCCGAATCCCCCTCCGATGTAACCATACCTCAGTCAGTCAAAGAAAAAGTACAAAAAACCGCCGAACGTCCTCCCGAAGAAAACATCCCCATCCAATATCGGGAAGCTATCAAAAATTACTACACCCGCTTGTCCGAAAAATTATCGGATTAGATTCAAATGTAACGGATTTGTCTCAAAACTCCTGCATGGGGCAAACACTCAGGTTTGCCCCTACCATATGTTGCATGGGGCTCAGGTTTGCCCCTACCATATGTAGGGGGTAGACCTATGTGTCTAACCTGTTTTGGACAATCCCTTTATATAAAAAAAGGAGTGCGGACATCCTTGTCCGCATTTTAATCTTACATAAATTTCTTACTAATCTCTGCAGACAGGATACTGCACTCTTTATGGGAAAATTGTGTAATATTTATCCGATACCGTAATATAAAGTAACACCCATTCTATCCAAATTTTGATTACCATATTCAAATATATCTTAGATTACTACCTTATAAAAACTGATCCCCCTTTGGTACATAACTTGCATTGAGTGAAAATAAGCGTAATTATTTAGCCAACCAAAGTTTATTCCCTTACCAATTATTTGGGGGTGAAGGTGAATTTCTTTCCAAGGAGAGATGAATGAAGATTGTTGTATTTGAAGTAGAAGAATGGGAACAGCAGACCTTCCAAAAATTGGCCGATGAAGAACATATCACATATACATCAGATTCTCTCTCAATTCATAACGCAGACAATCACGCCGATGCAGATATTCTTTCCACATTTATTTATTCAAATCTCGATAAAAATGTTTTAAGCAAGTTCAACAACTTAAAAATGATTGCTACCCGTTCGACGGGTTTTGATCATATCGATCTTGATTACTGCCAAAAAAATAATGTTACAATCTGCAATGTTCCCACCTATGGTCAGGACACGGTGGCTGAACACGTTTTCGGATTGCTTCTCACTCTGAGTCATAACCTTTATCAAGCAATCGATAGAACCCGCCGGGGGGATTTTTCTCCGAAAGGATTGCAGGGATTCGATTTGTATGGAAAAACTTTAGGCGTAATCGGGACCGGGGATATAGGCCAATGTGTCATTCGAATTGCCCGTGGATTTGCCATGGATGTCATCGCATTTGATGTTAAGCAAGATAATGAAGCCGCCAGCGAACTTGGTTTTCGCTATGTCGATATGGACGAATTGTTATCCCAATCCGATGTCATCACGCTTCATGTTCCCGGCAATGAAAAAACCTATCATATGATCTCGACAGAAGAATTTGACAAAATGAAAGACGGCGTGGTTTTAATCAACACAGCCCGTGGGAAAATTGTGGATATGCAGGCATTGGTACGCGCCCTGGCTGAAAAGAAAGTTGCAGGTGCCGGTATCGATGTGCTGCCGGAAGAACCGGTAATCCGCGAAGAAGCGGAATTGCTGCGTTCGGTCTACCAACGAAAGCATAACCTGGAAAGCCTTTTAGCTGATCATGTGATACTCAGATTGCGCAATGTGGTCGTCACTCCACATAGTGCCTTCAATACCAAAGAAGCTGTGCAGCGCATCATTGAGACGACTATGAGCAATATTATCCATTTTATACAGGGAAATCCACAAAATGTGGTCACAAAATAAATGTGCGATATAGATTCATCAACTCCAATAGGATTTGTTTATGAATAATAAGGAAAATACAAATCATAAAAACCTGGGATCAATTATTTCAATCCGTGGGAGTGTTGTCGATGCGCGATTCTCCGATAAAATGCCTTCTTTGTACAATGTTCTTCGCGCGGGTGAAGATGAGAACATTATCATTGAAGTTATCACCCATCTTGATGAGCAAATCGTCCGAGGCATCGCATTGACCTCCACTCAGGGATTGTCAATTGGCGGAAAGATTATCGATACGGATAAACCTTTAAGTGTTCCAGTCGGCAAAAAATTATTAGGAAGAATGTTTAACGTTTTTGGTGAAACCATTGACCACAAAGATCCGATTAAAGAAGCGGAATGGCAGTCGATTCACCAGGAACCGGTTCCATTGGATCAACAATCCACTAAAGCCGAAATCTTCCAAACCGGCATTAAAGCCATCGATGTATTATCCCCATTGGAATTAGGAGGGAAAGCCGGGTTGTTTGGGGGAGCGGGTGTCGGTAAAACCGTGCTCATTATGGAAATGATCAACAACATGGTGGGCAAGCATGAAGGTGTCAGTCTTTTCTGTGGCATTGGTGAACGATGCAGGGAAGGGGAAGAACTCTATCGTGAGATGAAAGAGGCTGGCGTACTTGACAACACCATTATGGTTTTTGCCCAAATGAACGAACCACCAGGTGCCCGCTTCCGGGTAGGGCATGCAGCGCTCACCATGGCGGAGTATTTCCGGGATAACGCGAAGCAGGATTTGCTGCTTTTGATCGACAATATATTCCGTTTCATTCAGGCGGGGATGGAAGTCTCTGGACTCATGGGACAGTTGCCCTCCCGCCTGGGGTATCAACCCACATTGGGAACGGAACTCGCCCAGCTGGAGGAACGTATTTGCAATACTCAAACCGGAGCGATAACCTCGGTGCAGGCGGTTTATGTCCCGGCGGATGATTTCACCGATCCCTCGGCAGTACACACATTCGGCCATCTTTCTGCATCCATTGTGTTGTCACGAAAAAAAGCCAGCGAAGGCTTGTATCCGGCCATCGATCCGTTGAAATCTGGTTCCAACATGCTGGTTCCACTTATAGTCGGAGAAAAACATTACCGTATCGCCCAGGAAATTCGAAGGACCTTGGCGAATTATGAAGATTTAAAGGATATCATCGCCATGCTGGGGATGGAGGAATTATCTCAGGAAGACCGGCAAACGGTTCATCGTGCAAGGCGTCTGGAACGCTATTTAACGCAGCCGTTTTATGTCACTGAGCAATTCACAGGCTACGAAGGCAGAATGGTTGATTTGGACGACGCGCTTAACGGATGTGAACGCATCCTGAACGATGAGTTTTTTGATCAACCGGAAAGAGCTTTGTATATGATTGGCTCCATCGATGAGGCAAGAAAAGAATGAACTTAAAAGTATTATTGCCGACGGAAATACTCGTGGATGAGGAAGTAACCAAAGTGATTGCAGAAGGTGAGAACGGTTCCTTTTGTCTTCTCCCGCGCCATGTCGATTTTGTCTCGGCGTTGGTTCCGGGATTGTTCTCATTTGAAAAACAAGAAGGGGAGGAAGAATTTTTGGCGTTGGATCGAGGCATTTTGGTGAAATGCAAAGATGATGTCTATGTTTCAGCAAGGAATGCGGCTCGAGGAGCCGATTTAGGACAATTGAGAAAAACCGTGGAAGAACAATTCAAAGTACTGAATGAACGTGAAAAAAATGCCCGTTCGGCGATGGCCAAAATCGAAGCAGGTTTCGTTCGGCGATTTATGGAGATCCAAAGAAATGTCTGATAAAGAATCTTCCAAGGATCAAAAAGAAACAAAAGAAGAATTAATTGAAACAATTGAGACCAAAGAGACTCGCAAACTCAGATCCAGGAAAGAAAAGGACAAACACATCTGGTTTGGCTTAGGGATGTTTGGCCTGGTGGGATGGTCGGTCGCCATTCCTACTTTAATTGGTGTCGCTATAGGGATATGGATCGATGAAACCTGGCCCAGCCGGTATTCCTGGACACTCATGTTTTTGTTAATTGGCGTTATTTTGGGCTGCCTCAATGCATGGTTCTGGGTAAAAAGAGAAAGCCGGCATGATTGATTTAAATGTGGATTATCCAGTTTTGATACTACTGACCGGGGCAATCGTTGTATTGACCCTTCTTATTAAATCGGGAATGCAGAAACTCGGCGTTCCCTCACTTATTGGTTATCTCTTGTTGGGGTTTTTGATTCGCCTTATTGATACCAAATGGAGTTTGATGTCCGACAGTGGTGAAGGTATTCTTTTGTTCTTGGCCAAAATGGGTCTGTTCACTTTATTGTTCAGAATTGGATTGGAAAGCAATCTCGGTGGGCTGTTAAGCCAGCTGAAGCGAGCCAGCATTGTTTGTGTGGCAAATATTCTGATTGCGGGTTTACTGGGCTATGTGGCTTCTTACTATCTTCTCGGTTTGGAGCAAATCACCAGTATCATAATTGGGACCGCTTTCACAGCGACCAGTGTTGGGATATCGGTGGGAGTCTGGCAGGAGGCCGATGCAATTCAATCAAAAAACGGTGAATTGCTAATCGATCTGGCTGAATTGGATGATATATCCGCTGTCATCTTGATGGCATTATTGTTTACAATACTTCCTGTGATTCATAATGGTTCCAATGATTCCATGTTTCTTCTAGTGGGTAAAACAACAGGACTTTTCTTATTTAAATTTTTTGGATTTGTCTTCTTTTGTTATTTATTCTCAAGTTTTATTGAACATCCGTTGACTTCTTTTATACGCCGTCTGGAAAAACCTCCGGATCCTATGTTGGTGGTCATTGGTATAGGATTCATCATTGCGGCTTTTGCTGGCTTGTTGGGTTTTTCACTGGCTATCGGTGCTTTCTTCGCTGGTCTGGTTTTTAGCCGGGATCCACGCGCAGTGAAAATGGAAGCCAATTTTCTGCCTATCTATGATTTATTAAGCCCCTTTTTCTTCATAGGGATAGGTCTGCATCTTGATCCACATACAATCACAAAGGCACTAGGACTTGGGGCAGTCTTATTTATCTTCGCGATATTAAGCAAAATTATTGCTAATGGTTTACCTGTATGGATGATGAGCGGTTTCTCCTCAGCCGCCTTGATTGGAGCAAGCATGGTCCCTCGTGCTGAAATCACTATGGTCATCATGCAGCATGGTTTATCACTGGGAGATTGGGCTGTGCCTTCTCAAGTTTTTGGGGCGATGGTGGTGGTTTGTGCTGGCACTTGTTTCGTGTCTCCGATCCTGATTAGAGCGCTGTTAAAACAATGGCCGCAAAAAGGAGAAGAAGGGTGAATCTTAGTATCAGCCTCCTGTTAATTTCTTTTGTAGGTGGATTGGCTGTCGGAGCATTCTACTTTGGCGGATTGTGGTGGACTGTGCGGAGATTGGCCGTCACTCAAAAACCAGCCCTTCTGATGACTGGCAGTTTTGTTATACGAACGCTGATCAGTCTCTTTCTCTTCTATATATTTGCTGGTGGAGCATGGTATAGAGTCCTCCTATGTCTATTTGGATTTCTTGTAGCAAGATATCTTATCACCAGGCGAATGAATGCCATGTTGGCTTATGAATCTGTGAAAGGAAGTCATTGATGGAACTTAAAGATATCAGCCCGGATCAAGTAGTCTACTGGCAATGGGGACCGGTAGAGCTAAACGCCACGATTGTTTATACCTGGATCGTGATGGCGATATTGGTCATTGGTTCCTGGCTGGTGACACGTCAACTTTCATCGGGTACGCGGATTACCCGCTGGCAGAATTTACTTGAAATTATCGTTCATTTCATGAATAAACAAATTCAGGAAGTCAGCCAGCAAAATCCCAGAAGGTATCTTCCCTTCATTGGCACCTTGTTTATTTTTATTTTAATTTCGAATATTCTGTCCGTCGTCCCAGGTTTTACACCGCCAACTGCCTCTCTTTCCACAACAGCCGGACTGGCAATATGTGTATTTGTGGCAGTTTTCATGTACGGCATTCTCGAACGTGGGATTTTGGGTTATTTCAAACTGTACATCAAACCCACAGTCTACATGCTGCCGTTCAACATCATGGGGGAGCTTTCCCGTACCTTGGCGCTGGCTGTCAGGCTTTTTGGCAACATGATGAGCGGAGCCAAGATAGTGGCTATCCTGTTGGCTGTCGCTCCACTTATTTTCCCAGTTATTATGAATCTATTGGGTCTTTTAACTGGTGTTATACAGGCTTACATCTTTGCCATACTGGCAATGGTCTACATCGCCTCCGCTACCCGGGCACATCACCAAACAGAAGAAAAAGTTCATCAGCAAGAACAAGAGAAAGGAGAAGAATCTTATGGATAGCGTCACTCTCATTGGAATGGTTTCCGTTTTTACGTCCGGTATAACCATTGGAATAGGAGCCATTGGTCCGGCTTTGGGCGAGGGGCGAGCGGTCGCTCAGGCGCTCAGCTCCCTGGCTCAGCAGCCGGATGAAGCGAATACCATTACACGAACGTTGTTTGTGGGTTTGGCGATGATTGAATCCACCGCTATTTATTGCTTCGTGGTTTCAATGATTCTGCTATTTGCCAATCCGTTCTGGGATCATGTGATAACACAGGCAGGAGGATAATCCGTGCTGATTAACTGGTTTACTGTTATCGCTCAGATTGTTAATTTTCTGATTCTCATCGGGCTGCTGCGCTATTTTCTTTATGATCGCATTATCCAGGCGATGGATGAACGCGAGAGAAGAATCCAATCCCGCCTGGAAGAAGCGGAAAAGAAAAAACAACAGGCGGAGCAGGAGTCCGAAGCCGCCCGCAAGAAACATCAGGAAATTGATGAGCAGCGCGAGCAAATGCTCTCCGAGGCCAAAAAAGAAGCGGAAACTCGGCGAAAAGAACTCACGCAACAAGTCAAGGAAGAGGTTGCTGATCTTCGATCCCGCTGGGAGGAATCTCTCCGCCGGGAGCAAAAAACCTTTATCCAGAATTTGCGGCGAAAGGTTTCGCGTGAAGTGTATTCTATAGCCAGAAAAACATTGAATGATCTGGCGGATTCAGAGTTAGAGAATTCGATCATCGATGTATTCCTACGGCGGCTAAAAGATTTAGACAGCGATCAAAAGAAAGAAGTCACCGATTCTATTTATGAAGCCGGTAAAACCATTGAAATTCAAAGCGCCTTCGATATCGATGCAGATAGGCAAAACCGAATCTCTGACGCTTTGCATAAACAATTGGTTGAAGATTCCAAAGTAAAATTCAGTACTTCGACGGATCTGATCGCTGGTATCGTTTTAAAAATTCCCGGAAGAAAAATTGCCTGGGATATTGAAAGTTACCTGGAAGACCTGGAACATGAGGCTATGGAAGCACTGTCACAATTAGATCAAACAAGACAGCCTGAAAGAAAAATCGAGACTCCCGAAGAGGAACCCGGCAATCAGAAAACGGAGAGGCAGGAAACCAGTTCGAACGAGGAAACAAAACGAGGACAAGAATGAGTGATACTTCATATGAATTGAATAATGCGCTTGAAGAAACTTCTCAGGTTATGGACGAGGCATTGGATGCCCACACCCACGACGTGGATGTTGAAAAAGTCGGCAAAATAACCTTTGTAGGTTCAGGCATTGTGCATGTCGTTGGACTCCCTGATGTGAAAGCGGAAGAGATACTTCGCTTTCCTCACGACATCTATGGAATGGCATTTAACGTAGATGAAAATGAAATCGGTGTTGTCTTGCTTGATGAAGGCAGCGAGCTTCGGTCAGGTGATGAAGTTCAGAATACCGGCCGCATCATGGATATCCCAGTGGGGGATAACGTTTTAGGCCGCGTCATGGATTCCAAAGGAGCCCCCCTGGACAATCAAGGCCCCATTCAGTCCAATGAAAGACGGCCAGTAGAACGCCCCGCGCCGGCCATCATGGATCGTTCACCGGTAACCGTTCCTTTGCAGACTGGTATCAAAGCGGTGGATGCACTGATACCGATAGGCCGGGGCCAACGCGAATTGATTCTAGGAGACCGGCAGACGGGTAAATCGGCCATCACCGTGGACACGATTATCAACCAAAAAGATACCGACGTCATCTGTATTTATTGTGCTATCGGAAAACGAACCTCCGCCATCGCAAAAGTCATTGATGATTTGAACAAATATGATGCCATGGATTATAGCATCGTTATGTTGGCAACCGAGGAAGACCCGCCTGGTTTGCAATTCATGGCACCTTATGCAGCCATGACGATAGCCGAATATTTTATGGAACAGGGAGGAAACGCTTTAGTGATATTCGATGATCTCACACGTCATGCCAGAGCGTATCGTGAACTCTCTTTGCTCCTTCGACGGCCCCCAGGAAGAGAAGCGTATCCCGGTGATATTTTTTATATTCATTCAAGATTGCTTGAACGCTCCACGCACTTAAGAGAAGAACACGGAGGAGGGTCACTAACCGCCCTTCCGATCATCGAAACGGAAGCCCAGAATATTTCTGCGTATATTCCCACGAATCTTATCTCCATTACTGACGGACAAATCTATTTATCTCCCGATCTTTTTCAAAAAGGCAATTTACCAGCCATTGATGTAGGAAGGTCGGTTTCACGAGTGGGTGGGAAAACACAGTTATCTGCATATCGAGCTGTGGCGGGCGATTTGCGTCTGTCTTACTCTCAATTTGAGGAATTGGAAGCGTTCTCACGCTTCGGCACTCGATTGGACGAAAGTACCCGTAAAACGTTGGCCCATGGCCGGCGAGTACGGGAGATTTTGAAGCAGCCGCAATATAAACCCATTCCGGTTGCTGAACAAATTGCGGTGCTTGTCGCAGTGAATGAAGAAATATTCGACTCGCTCCCATTGGATCAAGTGGCTGAAGCAGAAAACGAGTTAAGAAAAAAAGTACGGTCTCAATTATCGGACCTGTGTGATCGCATCGAAAAAGGAGAGAGACTTGGGGACGGCGATATAAATTCACTTCGCAAAGTGGCCGAAAGTGTCGTGGAGTCCAAAAAGGAGGAACAGGATGCAAACGATTGAAGATCTCAAGGGTAAGATCCAAAGTACAGAGGATCTTCAATCCGTGGTCAAAACCATGAAAGCCCTGGCCGCTGTAAGTATTCGTCAATACGAAAAGGCGGTAAAAGCGCTCGAAAACTATAACCGAACCGTGGAGATGGGGTTTCAAATCGTTATACGCAACAGACCCGATATTGTTCAGCAGGTAAAAACACCACCCAAGGAAAATATCGGGGCTATTATTTATGGATCGGATCAAGGTATGTGCGGCCAAATAAACGAACAGATTTTTTCCCATGCCATGAATACCATGGGAAACTTGGGTATCCCGCCAAATAACCGCCGGATACTCGTAGTGGGAGAAAGGGTACTCGCTTTGTTTATGAATGAGGAGCAGTCGGTGGAGGAATATTTTAACGTCCCGGGTTCCGTCAATGGGATCACCCCATTGGTGCAGGAACTTCTGCTGAAAATAAACGAATGGAATGAACAGCATGGTCTTGAACTGGTTTACTTATTTTATAACAAGCAGATTTCCGGTGCGGCACACCGAACTAACTCTGTCTGTCTATTGCCCTTGGACAAATCATGGTTGCAGACACTGAAAGAAAAAGAATGGTTGACGAATAACCTCCCTGCCTACACCCTGAATTTGAATCAGCTTTTTTCGTCGTTAATTCAACAATATCTCTTCGTTTCCTTGTACAGAGCGTTCGCTGAATCACTGGCCAGTGAAAATACCAGCCGTCTGGCCGCTATGCAAGGTGCCGAGAAAAATATCGAAGAGAGACTTGGTGAGTTGACCTCGGTGTATCATCAACAACGTCAAATGGCTATTACGGAAGAGTTACTGGATATTGTATCCGGCTTTGAAGCATTAAAAGAAGATTAGTGAGCTGTCATAGGAGGAGGTTGTTTATGAAGCAAATTGTAACGCTCACAATGAACCCAGCCATCGACATAAATTCACAGATAGACAATGTTATGCCCGAAAAGAAACTACGCTGTTCAGCCCCCAGTTTTGAACCGGGAGGCGGCGGAATAAACGTTTCCCGTGCCATACGGAAATTAGGCGGCGATTCAACGGCCATGTATCCTTCTGGCGGCCGTGTGGGAAAGATGCTAACCGATTTGATTGATCGTGAGCGGGTGAAGCATCATCCATTTCAAATTCAAAATTGGACCCGGCAAAATTTCATCGTTTTTGAAAAGAGTACAACTCAGCAATTCCGCTTCGGAATGCCTGGACCGGAATTGAAAGAAACAGAATGGAAGCAATGTCTCGGCGAAATCGGAAATTTGAATCCTCCGCCCGATTATATTGTCGCCAGCGGCAGTCTTCCACCGGGAGCACCGCAGGATTTTTATGCGAGGATGACCCAACGATCCAAAGATATTGGTGCACGTGTCATTGTCGATACATCTCAACCAGCGCTTTCTTACGCTGTGGAAGCAGGCGTGTTCTTGATTAAACCGAACTTACGTGAACTTCAAGAACTGGCCGGAAAAGAATTGCCAAATGAAGAAGAACAAGAAGAAACCGCCAGGCAAATCGTTAAAAAAGGACAAAGCGAAATCGTTGTTGTCTCGTTGGGAGCTGCAGGCGTATTAGCGGTTTGGGAAGATCAATGCAAACGGTTGAGAGCACCCACCGTTCCAATCAAAAGCAAAGTAGGAGCGGGTGATAGCACCGTGGCTGGGATTGTTTTGAGTCTTGCGCAAGGTAGATCAATACTCGATTCAATTATGTTTGGCATGGCTGCTGGGGCGGCAGCGGTCATGACCCCTGGTACCGAACTTTGCCGGAAAGAAGATACTGAAAAACTGTATAAGCAGATGCAAACCAAATGGAATAGTCTGTAAATAATAATAGATGGTAATTCGTTAATGAATGAATCAGCACAAAATAATACTAATCCAATCCATAATAAATCCTGGACCCTTTCCAGTAAGGCGGTCCTGCAGGAATTAAATACCTCAACCGAAGAAGGATTAACTCCACCAGAAGTAAAAAAACGTCTGGAAAAATATGGCTCCAATCATCTCAAAGAAGCCAAAACCAAGTCGGCATGGACAATTCTGGCCGATCAAATCAAAAATTTTGTTTTTGTTTTGCTTTCAGTAGCCGCTATCTTGGCTTTTGCATTTGGACAATGGCTGGAAGGTGTGGCCATCATTGTCGCGATAGTTCTGAATGTGATCATAGGATTTTTCACAGAATTAAAAGCGGTTCGATCTATGGAAGCGCTTCATAAAATTAGCCGGGTCAAAACCAAAGTTAGGCGGGATGGACGTATCAAAGAAATTCCGGCTGAAGAAGTGGTTCCCGGTGATATCGTGCTGCTTGAAGGTGGCGATATTATCCCCGCAGATTTACGCGTATTGGAAGCATCCAGAATGCAGGTGGATGAATCGGCGCTTATTGGGGAGTCACTGCCCGTCGGTAAAATCGAGGAAACCCTTGATGAGGATGTTCCTCTGGCTGAACGAAAAAATATGCTTTATAAAGGAACTGCTTTAACATCCGGTTCAGGTAAAGGCATCGTAGTAGCCACGGGGATGAATACAGAATTAGGACGAATCTCCACCCTGACCGAAGAAGCCGAGTCTGAAGAAACTCCACTGGAAAAAAGGCTGGACCGTCTTGGATACCGGCTCATATGGATCACGCTCATCATCGCAGCCGTAGTGGCTATTGTCGGTCTATTGGTAGGAAAAGAACTATTTCTGATCATCGAAACATCCATCGCCCTGGCCATCGCGGCCATTCCGGAAGGCTTGCCTATAGTCGCTACAATTGCCCTTGCACGCGGTATGTGGCGTATGGCCCGCCGGAACGCACTCATGAATCGCCTCTCTGCTGTCGAAACACTCGGAGCCACCAATATCATTTGTACCGACAAAACCGGCACCCTAACCGAAAACCAGATGCAGGTTACCCGCTATGACTTATCCAGTCCGGATATCAACCAAATAAAAATTGTTAAAGTAAACGGCAACGAATCCAAGAAAGATGAATTTGTTCTTGAAAACCAATCGGTAAAACCATCCGATCACTCGGTTCTCTACCAATTACTGGAAGTTGGAGTCTTATGTAACAATGCACAGCTGGGCAATGAAGAATCCTCAGAAAAAGAAAAAAAGGCTGTAGGTGATCCATTAGAAGTGGCCTTGCTCGCTGCCGGCAAGAAAGCCGGAATTATCCGCGGCGAAATTCTTGAGACCAAACCGGAAACTCGTGAAGTCGCCTTTGATCCTGAATTGAAAATGATGGCCACCTTCCACCAAACGAATGGAAATTATACCGTTGCTGCCAAAGGGGCTCCGGAAGCCATCCTGAATGTGTGCACGCATGTAAAAACCATTGAAGGCGATAGGGAGATAAATAACTCGATTCGCCAAAAATGGATTGAGCAAAATAAGCGAATGGCTCAAAAAGGACTTCGGATTCTTGCCATGGCAACCAAAACGGTCGAGTCACCTGATGCCGAACCTTATGAATCTCTGTCTTTTCTTGGTCTGGTGGGTTTATTTGATCCTCCGCGTGAAGATGTAAAACCGGCCATTGAAGAACTTCAGGGTGCTGGAATCAGAGTGGTCATGGTCACAGGAGACCAGGTAGAAACAGCCCGTAATATTGGCGCATCATTAGGTTTGTTTGAAGAAAAGGACACCGAGGTTTTTCATGGGAGTGATTTTCAAAAATTGGATCAATTATCCGAAGAGGAAAAACAGAGGATGCTGAAAACCCCTATTTTTTTCAGAGTAACCCCGGAACAAAAGTTAAACCTGGTAGATTTATACCAACAATACGGCCAGATTGTGGCCATGACCGGTGACGGGGTAAACGATGCTCCCGCCTTGAAAAAAGCCGACATTGGCGTCGCCATGGGACAACGTGGCTCGCAAGTCGCCCGCGAGGCCGCTGACATGGTTTTAAAGGATGACCGGTTCAATACCATCACAGTAGCGGTTGAACAGGGGCGCATTATATTCAACAACATCCGGAAGTTTATTCTCTATCTCCTTTCAGGGAATATGTCTGAAATCCTGATTGTCGGAGCCGCTATATTGGCCGGTGCGCCATTACCCATTCTTCCTCTGCAAATCCTATTCCTTAACATGGTCAGTGATGTGTTTCCTGCTCTGGCTTTGGGAGTCGGGAAAGGTGATCTCTCGGTCATGAATAAACCGCCCCGTGATCCCCAGGAATCCATATTGACCCGCAGCCATTGGATCGCAATTTTCGGTTACGGTATTTTTATCGGGGCTTTTGTACTTGGCTCTTTTGCTTTGGCATTCAATTGGCTCCAGATGAATGAAGATCATGCTGTCACGATATCATTCCTCACTCTGGCTTTTGCCCGTCTGTGGCATGTGTTCAATATGAGAGACTGGGGAACAAATCTTTTAAACAACGAAATCACCCGTAACATCTTTGTTTGGGGGGCCATCGTAATTTGTAGTGTTTTATTTTTAACCGCGGTTTATGTTCCGCTTTTATCAATGGCATTGAACCTTACTGATCCCGGAATCAACGGTTGGATGCTGGTACTGGCCATGAGTCTTATTCCAACGATTATCGTGCAAATTTTGAAATCCTTACCGATAAAACCCTGGACAGATTAATGGCTTGATACCAATCAGTTTATAGGAGTGAAGTATGGAAGAAAATGTGATCCGGCAGAATAAAGCAACAGGTGAATGGGTGATTTTTGCACCATCCAGAAGGTTACGCCCCCATAACCTCCGTTGTGAAAAAGTCAAAACTGTTGACTTACTTGAGCATGACAACGAATGTCCTTTCTGTCCTCCGAATAAATATCCTGCTCTGACTCCGGATGATAATACAGAAAGGTATAAAGCTGGAATATATATAGAGATGAAAGCTTTTGGTTGGCATGAGGTTATCATCGAAAGTCCAAAACATAACCAGCATATTGCGGTGATGTCTCCAGAAGACGAAGTTCCGATTATCATCGAAACCTATCATCAGCGTTATGTGGATCTCATGAAAGAACATGAGAACATGATGGCCATATTTTTCCGGAATCATGGTGCTGGAGCCGGTGCCTCTTTACTTCATCCTCACTCACAATTAATTGTTACCGGCATGGTTCCACACTACATTCGTTGGCGTGAGAGCGAAGCTGAACGGTATTTTGATAAATGGGGACGTTGTGTTTACTGTGATATTCTGGAATTTGAACTGAAGGAAAGTCGTCGGATTTTATTCGAAAATAATTCATTTATATCATTTATTCCTTATGCCGCTGATGTTCCTTTCGAAACTTGGATTATTCCCAAAAGGCATGCCGCAGATTTTAGCAGTATCAATGACCAAGAGAAAACAGACCTCTCCTATTCACTTCAATATATTCTTTCGATGCTTTATGAAAACTTAAATGACCCAGATTATAATTATATTATCAACTCCTCCGCAAAATACCGGGATGGTGAGCCACAACTGCATTGGTATCTTCAAATATTGCCACGGTTGACCACGAAAGCTGGGTTTGAAATTGGGTCAGGCATCAGTGTGAATCCTTCTTTGCCTGAAAAGGACGCCGATTTTTTAAAAGAGGCGCAGAAAAATAAATTGTGAGCTTCATCATTATGCTTAATCCGTTACTTTATAAGATAAGGTTGGTATGAATTGGCACAATATTTGAGTATATATAATTAATGAAGATGGTTGAAAGGAGTATGACTATGCGAATGGATTTAATTCAACATTCCGATATAGAAAACCTGATAAAACAAAAAAAAGGAACGTGTATCTCTATTTTTATGCCAACTCCAGACCTCCTGAGCTGGGTTGGATGGTGAAAAATGATAATGTGGCCAGCC
>CAZXSQ010000058.1:7114-19335 GCA_964643335.1 uncultured bacterium | reverse complement strand
GCGGTTAGTGCACGTGGTCCTAACAAGTTAGTGAAAGATGAGCAACTCAGCGATTACCAGCAGTTCATCGTATCGAGAATCGCCGATGGAGTTCAGCGCGCCATCAATAATCTGGAACCGGCAAAAATCGGCTGGGGCAGTGCAAGTGAACCTACATCCGTGTTTAACCGCCGCTGGTATATGAAGCCCGGTGACTCACTGCGAAATCCATTCGGCGGAATGGACAAGGTAAGAATGAATCCGCCGCGCGGCAGTTCGGATTTAATCAAGCCTGCAGGGCCGATTGATCCGGAAGTGGCATTCTTTTCAGTACAGTCAAGCGATGGACGCCCCATCGCTTTGTTAGCGAATTACTCTCTTCATTATGTCGGGGGAGTTAAGCGGGGTTCTGTCTCAGCCGATTATTTCGGAGTGTTTTCTGACTGGATTCAAGAACTGCTCGATGCAGACCGGCTTGATCCGCCTTTCGTTGGCATCATGACCAATGGAACCAGCGGCGATATCAATAACATTAATTTTACGAAAAAAACAAGAAAACGCTATCAGCCTTACGAGAAAATGCGGCAGGTTGCTGAACTAGTCGCTAAGGCTGTCTACAATGCTCATAAAAATATAGAGTTCCATGACTGGGTAGAACTTGGCGCTGAGCAGAAAAAATTAACTCTCGATGTTCGTAAACCTACCAAGGATCAGGTGGCCTATGCCAAAAAAATGCTTGCTAAACCGGAGGATGAAAAACCTTATCACAGCCGTGAAAAAGTGTATGGGAAACGGGTACTCCAAGTTCATGAATCTCCCGATCAAATTAATATAATTTTGCAGGGGATTCGTATTGGTGAACTGGGTATTTCCACCATTCCTTTCGAAGTGTTAGTGGAAATCGGATTGGAGCTTAAAGATAAAAGTCCATTCGAACAATCCTTTACTATTTCTTTTGCAAATGGATCTTTCGGCTATCTGCCTACTCCCGAGCAGCATAAACTCGGTGGCTACGAAACCTGGCTCGGGACAAATGTGGTGGAGTATGAAGCTTCCAATAAAATAATAGATTCGTTGGTATCCATGCATGATGAACTGCGGTAATACATTCAATTATTCAATGCATGATGTTAGGAAAGTCATATGAAACATGATCACCAGACACGATATTTAATTATATTCGTCATTATTCTTCTCGCTGCATTTTTACTCTTACCTCTGTTACTTTTATCCGCTGAAAAAGAGGAAGTACAAAATAAGTGGGAAGAAACAATAGAGAAATTTGAAAAACAAGATCAATCGAATCCGCCGCCTGAAAATGCTATTTTATTTCTAGGATCATCCAGCATCCGCGGGTGGGATTTGGATAAATACTTCCCAAAACGCAAAATGATCAACCGGGGATTTGGAGGTTCGCATATAGCCGATAGCGTTGAATATGCGCATCGGATCGTTCTTCCCTACAAGCCTCGTATCATTGTTTTTTACGCAGGTGATAACGACATTGCCGCTGGAAAATCCCCCAACACCGTTTTGAATGACTTCAAGGAATTTGTCAAAATCGTTCATGAAGAATTGCCTGAAACCCGCATCGTTTTCATCGCCATCAAACCAAGCATCAAAAGGTGGCAGCTGGCCGAAAAAATGCGTGAAGCCAATGCTTTGATCAAAGGTTTTATCAAACGGGACCAGCGGCTGTATTTTGTGGACATCGATACACCAATGATCGGTAAAGACGGTCACCCCAGGAAAGAATTATTCATTGAAGACGGTCTGCATTTAAATCATAAAGGCTACAAACTATGGACAAAGTTGGTGAAGCCATATTTAAAGAAAAAGGGTTCGAACTGATGGGAGCGCAGGCATCCCTGCCTGCACCTTATTCGTCCCCCCTTTGAGCGGGTATCCTTGCCCACACCCTAAAGCCCATAATAAGGGAGGAAAAAATGAAAAAAGAAGCCTTTACATTGATCGAACTGTTAATCGTGGTGGCCATTATCGGCATATTGGCGGCGATAGCGGTCCCTAATTTTTTAAACGCCCAGACAAGAGCCAAACTAGCACGAGTAAAAAGTGATCTCCGCTCAGCCGAGATGGCGCTGGAAGCCTACCGAGTGGATAACAATGCCTATCCTTTTCCCTTTACACGTCCACCGAATCGATTGATCAATGTTTGTGAACTCACCACCCCCATTTCATATCTTCCTTCTCTCAATGCAATGGACGATCCTTTCAAACCCCGTAAATTTTTCAAACCGGAATTCAACAACGCCGACACGATTTCATACCTCTATCATAACTTCAGAGGCTATTGGGGACGCAACTTTGAAAGACTCCCCTCAGGAACGTGTTTGAAATCCGATGGCCCCGATCACCGGTACTCCCAGGGCTGCAACATTTGGAGAGAATATTTCACGAACGGAAACATTTTTACCCAACAGATGCGCGACACTATTTACAACGTAACAAACGGCCTCCACAGCGAAGGCGACATCCCCTGGCTGACAGGTGAAGCCGCACGAGGAAGACAATTTCTAAACAGTTGGGGATAATTACAGGGAACACAAGTTCCTGCCCGTCCATGGAAATATCCTTCACCTTACCTCTATCTTAAATCAATTTCCTCTTGACCTATACCACCCTTAAAGGTTGATATAGCATTTATATATACACTTTTAGATAAACAACAAGAAAGGAGCACCATGGTGAAAAAGTTCTTTAACGTTTACTCATGTTTCATGTTATTGTGTGGATTGGCTGTCCTGTTGACGGCTTCACCGGCGTTCGCCCAATATCCAGATAGTGCCGGTTATATACCCATTTTTAACGGCCAAAACCTGGATGGCTGGACCATCCAATGGCCGGGCATTTGGGAAGTGAAAAAAGGGATTCTCATCGGAAAACAGGATCCGGAAGTCGGCAAAGATTCGTGGCTTTTCACTGAGGATGAATGGGATGATTTTTCCCTGCAGTTGGAATTCAACATGACCAGGGAATGCAACAGCGGTGTCGGGATCCGCATGCCGAAAGGAGTGGAAGGCCGCCCCTCACAACACGGCTATGAAATTCAGATTTCCGACATCGACGATAAATATCCCACTGGAAGTGTTTTCCGGCATGTGTCAGCCAGCAAGGACCTTCATAAACCTCAGTGGAACCAGATGTACATCGTCTGCGTCAAAGACCATATCGTTGTGTATCTGAACCGGCAGAAAGTAGTTGACGCTCACTTGGAAGGATCCAAAAAAGGGCGCATCGGCCTCCAGGTTCACGGTGGAGCGCAATTCCAGGATCAAATTGTCCGGTTCAGAAACATCAAAATAAAAGACCTTAAACCTCAATACAAAGCCAAACCTTCACCGATCCGTTTTAAAAATCATCAATTGGACGGCCTGCCCAGCGAAGGCTGTGAGGTTGTTGACGTCAACCGTGATGGTAAACTCGATATTACCTGCGGCCCGAAATGGTATGAAGCACCGGACTGGACACCCCACGATTTGAGGGAAGTCGTCCGTTCAGGTGAATACATGAACAATTACGGCGAGGTCGCAATGGATGTCAACCGTGATGGCTTTCAGGACATTGTTTCCGGTGGATGGTTCATCCCTAAATTGGCCTGGTATGAAAACCCCGGCTCATCGGGTGATGGCTTATGGAAAGAACATGTTATTGCTGATGATCTGCAAGGAACTGAAGGAATATATCCTGCCGATGTGGATGGTGACGGCCGCACGGATATTATCGCCAATTTCTACAATATGAACATGCCGGTTACCTACTTTGCCTACGTGGGATTGGAAAACAGCGATTCGGGGTTTGAAAGACGCATAATTGGACATCACGGCCGGGGCCATGGAATGGGATTCGGTGATGTCAACGGAGACGGCAGAGGCGATCTGCTCACACCACACGGTTGGTACGAAGCCCCGCTTCACCCCGCTACCCAATCTTGGGATTGGCACGGTAATTTTAGAGCAGAACACTGTGGAATCCCCATGCCGGTGGGTGATCTCAACGATGACGGCCTTAATGACATCGTATTCGGTTACGCCCATGATTTCGGGTTGTTCTGGCTGGAACAAACACAAGACAGCGCTGGACGCCAAGCCTGGATTTATCACACGATCGATGACACGTTCTCTCAAATTCACTGCCCAATTTTGGTCGATCTCGATCAAGATGGAACCAGAGACATCATTGCTGGTAAACGCTACCGAGGTCATAACGGTGGTGATCCTGGAGCCAATGAACCCCTCTGTATCTTCTGGTACAAAGTGGAAGAAGGCCCTGATCCACAATTCACCAAACACATCGTGACGTACGACGAAAATATCGGTGCCGGTATGGACTTCACACTTGAGGATATCGATTACGATGGCGACCTCGATGTCATCGCTCCCGGCAAATCCGGCCTCTATCTTCTTGAAAATGTAACAAATGAATAAATTTCACATTGCATACTATGCGAATGGCGGTGTAGCAGCCGCCGTTCGTATTTTTGATATCCGGTATTTCCCCGTATTTTATTCCTTATCCCATTGAATCAATTTTCTGCTGAGGGAAAAATGAATAACAACGATTCAACAACCAACCGGTTCGACTTAAAAGCAAACACTTGGGATTCAAAAACACGGCGGGTAATCGCTGCCAATGCGGTTGCACAATCAATGATTGATGCCCTGAATATTAAACAATCGCATCACGTGATGGAATTTGGAGCCGGCACAGGTCTGGTGACAATGCATTTCCAACCACTGGTTAAAAAAATCACTGCCATCGATTCTTCCACAGCCATGATGAATGTTCTGCGTGAAAAAATCATTCAACAACATATTGATAATATCGAATTGAAATGCGTGGATATTGAGCACTCAACCTTGGCCGATTCTGAATATGATATCATTATCAGTTCCATGACTCTGCATCACTTGAACGATATTGAACATGTCCTCAATCAGTTTTATCAATCCCTGAAGCCACCCGCCCAGATAGCCATCGTCGATCTGGATAAAGAACCGGGAGACTTTCATTCCGATAATTCGGGAGTCAAGCATTTTGGATTTGAACGTGTGGAATTAAATCATTTAGCCCAGCGAATTGGATTCCATTCTATTCAATTCTCCACACCGCATATCATTAAAAAAGAAACAAATGAAGGAATCGAGAAAGAATTCTCCCTATTTATGATGGCCGGCAAGAAAACATAGAGAATTTCTCCCAACCGCTTGCAATGGAGGTTGAATTTATGGAGAATGCTTTACCGGAAGGGATATAGCCGTGATACCATCATTGCGTTGATGAGGTTCATCGATGGAATTATGACGCTACCAGAAGAATTGAAAGAACACCTAGGTTTGATAAGCCGCTGTAGAGTCCGTGAGATAACGAATCATGGTACCTCACCAAGGCAAACCCCCTGCAAATCAACAAAAAGATACCCTCGGCTCCATAATCCATTCGAAATATCATAAACCACCGATTCAAATTGAAATTTAGTAACAGAAGATTTAGTTTTATTTGAATGATATTGAGGCTCAATTCGTGACGGGCCACAACTGAAAGTAAACCAAACAGACTCGTCAGGTTTATACCAAGTACTCTCGATTGTAACCGGATGGTTTACTATTCCATAGCGAATATCGAGAAATTCCAAAACTTGTTGTTTACTGGAAAAAGGATCGATAAAATATTTAGTGGAGATCTGTGGAAATAGTTCGCGAAGTCTTGGTGTGAGGTTTCCGGTTATGCTTTTGAACGACTCAGGAACTCGAGAAAATTGCCCATTCACATCGATAGGCTGGAAAGAGGAAAGACAGTAAGAAGCATTATTAAAAAAGAGAGCAAGATTGACACGCGTTCGTAGTTGATAATATCGATAAACTAAAATCGATAACAAAATCCCTCCCACAGCGCAAATGATAAATATTTTTCGAAGAATCATATCTCATTAAAATCCAAACAGCTGCTTGAAATCCTCCTCAGCATAACGGTCTGTCATTCCCCCAATATAATCCGCAGCAGAACGTTCAAGGCCGTCTTTCTCGATGCGTTCCTGAAATGACAGGGGAAGCTGCTGTGGATTATTTACATAATGTTCAAAAAGAGAGGTAATAATTCTCTTACAGCGGCTGTTGATGCGTAGAACTTTAGGATGCCGGTAAAGATAATCCATTAAAAAAGTTTTTGCCTCTAATATCTTCTTTTTCATCCCTTCGCTGTAATCTACAGCATTATTCATCAATATGTTATTTGAATTGCTAAGCCGGCGGCACGTTTCTTGAGCCACATCAAAAACTTGTTCATTGATCAACTGAATGATAATCTGGTAGCGTTTGCGCTTACGGTCGATTTCGGGAAAACGTTCATTGGCTCTTTCACAAGCCTCCCGCCACAGAGGAAGCCGCATCAAATCTTCTTCCTTCAGCAAGCCGGATTCAATGCCATCGTCAAGGTCATGGCTGTTGTATGAAATTTCATCCGTGATATCCACAATCTGGGCCTCAATCGGCAGATAATTACATAAATTTTTCTGCATCCCATCGTAGCCCTGCTTTTGTTTCAAAATACCACAACGGGTTTCAGCTGAAAGGTTTAATCCGGGGTAGAGCGGATAACGTCTTTCAAGACAGTCAACAATTCGCAGCGCCTGAGCATTGTGTTCGAACCCTCCGCTCGCCAAAAGAAGCTCGTTCAACACCCGTTCTCCGGCATGACCAAAAGGTGGATGCCCCAAATCATGGGCAAGGGCATTGGCTTCGCAAAGGTCTTCATTGGCAGACAAAATCCGCCCCAATGTACGGGCAATCTGGCTGACTTCGAGCGTGTGAGTTAACCGGGTGCGATAAGTATCCCCCGCACTGTAGATAAACACCTGTGTCTTATACTCTAATCGTCTGAAAGCAACGGAGTGAATAATTCGATCTCGGTCCCGTTGAAAACAGGTTCGAAACTCATGCTCTGATTCAGGATATACTCGTCCCAACGATTCACCCGATTTAGCCGCATAAGGAGCGAGAGTTTCTTTTTCCCGCTTTTCCTGATCCATACGAGTGAAAAATGTAACAGAAGGAACTTGATCTGTATGTTTCATAAAAATTATTTACCTTTAATCACAGGGTCTAAATTCACTTTTTTCAGAAACTTACTGGGACGAAATATCTCCGTATTGACGATTTTTCCGACTTGGAGAAGATGTTCATCCAACGAGAGCAAATAATCCGCATTGATTTCAGCAGCACATTCCAGAAATTTACGGTCATCCGGGTCTTCAATATGTACATCCACTGGAGAAACTTTTTTGACGAATTCACTGGAAGAATGCTTTTGTAACAGATTTAGAAACTTTTTTGCCTTTTTTCGAATGGGTGGTATTCTTTTCAAAATCATCTTGTATTCATCCAGAATGGGCTGACTGTAACAAAGAAGTATTTTATCTTTACGCCAGGCACGAAGAATTCGAGTGGATTTGCTGCCAAACAACGCCGCTACAATAACACTGGTATCAAGAATAATTTTTGGTTTCATCAGTTTAATATTAACTCACTTTTAACATCCACAAGATTAATGTAACCTGCTCATTTCAATTAGGTTAGAAAAAGGATCCCGGTGGGACATATCCTGGCCGAATCGATTCCATATCCACAATATCATCCCCCACGCGGTAACAATTCCCTCCGGCATAATAAACTAAGTTGGAATGTGGCAGCCAGCCATGATCGTAATAGCGCAAATCCGCTGTCAGTGCAACCACTTCTCCGGTTATAAAAGGACGGTTTCCCGTAGGGATAATGTCCCGAACACGGCATTCGATATTAGCCATGCAGCTGGTCAACATCAGGGGACTGGCTGATTTACCGCGGGAAGTGGCTAAATTTAAATGATAAAGTTTATCCATATGTCTGCCCGTTTGTACTGCACAAAATTGAATAGCTTTTAAATGACTCTCATTCGGCACAGCAAGGATGAAATCTCCGGATTCTCGGATATAATGATAACTCATTGAGCTCGGTTTCAATGAAATACCTATCACAGGTGGATCAGAACTGAGAGGAATGTACCATGTAATAGTAGAAATCGTATTCGACCGGCCGGAACGTGAAGACAACAAAAGAACAGGATGTGTTGCCAGCATCTCGGTCATTTTATGAACGGGGATATAAACCATACGAAATTATTTTTCTCCTCGCAAAGAGTTGTTCATATTAACATTGGTTTACGATCATTATATAATATAAATATAATTTAAATAGTTCAAATGGGGACAATTACACATCGTTTCAATAAAGCATCTTGTATCTGTTGCTTTTCCGGTTTTACTTCATTAAAATCCCCTATTGTGTCTCAATTAAATTTTCTTATGAAGGACAATCCGAAATAATAAAGAGTGAGCTTAAAAAGTGGATACAAATCAACAAGTTGTTCTTACAAGGTCTCCATACAAGGTTCTCAAACTCACCCGCTGGGCGAGTGATGAAGAAATCAAAAACCGCTATTTCAATCTGGTCAAACAATACAATCCCGAATATTTTCCGGATGAATTCATCGAGGTTCGAACCGCTTATGATATTTTAAAAGATCCAGGTTCACGAGCAGCAACGGATGTGGAGCATTTTTCCGCCCCGCCGCCGTATTATCATTCCGATTATCCCGAATTTCCCGACCAGACCTTATCATTGTTTAAGTTAAATCAGGAGATAAAAACTCTATGCGGGGACAGTGAACCGGAACAGTTGGAAGGCGAAATGCGGGAAAAAGTGCTTCATTCCCTCCGTGGTATTGCCCTCTACCATGTCCTGCATGAAAACCTGGATGAAGCCAGACAGACATGGAGCCGAATCCTTCAAATCAATCCCGATGATGAAGAATCGGGAAATAACCTGGCGAATACTTATTGGGATGAAGCCTATAAGGCGGTTGAAGAAGAAAATTATGAAAAAGCCGAAAAAGATTTCAATCAAGTCTTGGAACAAGGATTGAAACACGGCGCAGTTTACATGAATCTGGCCCTGGCAACAGAAAAACAAGGGAAAAAAGCGGAATCGGAAGAGGCATGGAAAGCAGCCATTGATTTTTACAAGAAAGAATTGAAAGAACAACCGGAAGACAAGTACCTGAAATCACTGCTGGTAGCTATCCACAAATATACCGGAGGGAAATTTCTGGAAGGAAATCAGGCTACCGGTGAAGGGGAGGATATTGCTTCTGCAGGTTCGGCCAAAGAATTGGGATATGCTTGTATTCAAAAAGGCAACTGGAAACAGGCTGTAGAAGCGCTGGAACAGGCCCTGAGAGAGAATGAGAACGATGTCGATGTGTTATGTCAATTAGGGTGGGCTTACCTGAATACCAATCAACACAATCGGGCTTTTCATATGTGGAACCTGGCCCTTAAAAAAGCTCCAGGCCGCTCTCAGGTTATCGATCACCTGATTCGAGGCTATACTATTTTTGGAAAACGATTAAAAGAACAGCGCATTTTCAATCAAGCGCTGGTTCAATTTAAAAATGCCATTAGGTACGATCCCGATAATGTTGAACTGCGCCTTCAATTGGCTGACACATTTTTCCAAATGAGAAATTTTATGGCGGCGTTGCAGGAATATCAAAAAGTCCTGAATCTCGAGCCTCGTAACAAAAACGCACGGCAAGGAATCAGAGAGGCAAAGCGCTTGGGAGGATTAAGGTGAGAAACTGGTTTGGTTCGATGGAAGACCCAAAGGAAATGTTTCCTATTGAAAATCTTCCCATAGAAACATGGAGCGAAGAAAAAAGCGATGCACTGACTTTGCTCTATCGTCCCCAAAATAAAGATAAAACTGGACCACCAAATAAACGCCATCTTCTTTTACAAAGAGGGCTGGATGAGGAAAAACAATTATTTTTCAAACGTATACTCCCCATTATGGATGGATTTGACAATATATTCCGTCACGCAAACTCCCAAAACATTGAAGGAGACGAAATTCTATCCAATTGGTTAAAAACATTAGAAACTCTTTACCGCAGGCTTCTTTCTGCTCTAGAAAAAGAGGGGCTTGTTAGGATAGAATCCAAGGGTAAATTAATCGATTTCTCCAAACATGAAGTCGTGGGGACCCGTGAGGTACCCGGGGTAAACGATAATACAGTGGTTGAAGAGGTAGTAAGAGGATATATGTACGGGAATCGAGTTCTTAGAGACTCGAAAGTGATTGTTGCGAAATCTCAGGGAAACACCAGGAAAAAAAACACCCAACAGGTGAATTATTCAAGTTCCCAAGACGACACATCGTATATAGAATAAATATTGATATTTTTGTTGACAACTAAAACTAAATAATATATTAATATTTAAGCCGAGACGCACAAAAAGCGTTCGGAGGAGTGATAGCTTCATGGCGAAAATATTGGGAATCGATTTAGGCACGACGAACTCTGTTGTAGCCTACATGGAAGGGGATAATCCCACAATTATCCCTAACGAATTGGGCGACAGGATCACCCCATCGGTGGTGTATTTTCAAGAAGATGGTTCGGTGTTGGTGGGAAAAAAAGCCCGCCGCGCAGCGGGATTGAATCCACAGCGGGCTGTTTTTTCCATCAAACGCCACATGGGAACTGGATACCGTGTAAATATTGATGAAAAAGAATACACGCCGCAGGAAATTTCCTCCTGTATTCTGCAAAAATTAAAGACGGATTCAGAATACTTCTTCGGTGAAGATTGTCCGCAGGCGGTGATCACCGTCCCCGCTTATTTTACAGATGCACAGCGTCAAGCAACACGTGACGCGGGGCAAATCGCTGGTTTCCATGTCCGCCGAATTATCGACGAACCGACTGCGGCCGCCATCTCTTACGGTCTGGAAAAAGAAAATGACCAGATATTGATGGTTTATGACTTGGGTGGCGGGACTTTCGACGTCTCCATCATCGAGATGGTTAAAGGCGTCTTCCAGGTGCTTTCCATCAAAGGGAACAACCATCTTGGTGGTGACGATTTCGATCAACGTATTGTGGAATACCTCTTAGAGCGGTTCCAGGAAAAGGAAGGAATTGATCTTAAAGATGATCCCAAAGCCATGTTCCGACTGCGTGAAGCCGCTCAAGAAGCCAAAATCGAACTTTCCGGCGTCACCAATACGCAAGTCATTGTTGAAGCAATTGCCATGACCGATAAGGGGCCTATCACACTTGAAGAAGAATTGACCCGGGCCACTTTTGAAAGTCTCGTTCATGACTTGCTTGAAATGACTGTCGAACCAACGCATCAAGCCATTCAGGATGCAGGACTTACACCCGATGATATTTCCAATATATTGCTGGTTGGAGGCAGTACACGGATTCCCGCCGTCCAGCAACTTGTGAGAAAGATTGTAAACAAAGAACCCAGAAAAGACGTCAGCCCTGATGAATGTGTCGCCTTAGGTGCGGCTATCCAGGCTTCCATTCTGGCTCCATTGGATGAGGAAATGGAAGAAACCGCGGCGGAAGCGGTCCACAAAGAAGGACCAGTCATCGTTCACTTGACACCATTTTCACTGGGAGTCGGTTTGTCTGACGACCGGTATGGAGTGCTGATCGAACGCAATTCGACTTATCCGACGGAAGCGAGAGACCTATTCACCACCACACGCGACTTTCAAACAGCGATCAGTTTTCCCATTTATGAAGGTGAAGAGATGGTTGCTTCGGCCAACACGTTCCTGGATATGCTCCGCATCGATGAAATTCCCCCTGCGCCGCGTGGAGTTCCAAGGATTGAGGTTACCTTTAGACTAAATCAGGACCGTATTCTTGAGGCTTCGGCCAGGGATTTGACGACCAATAAAGAAGTCAGCGTTACGATCATCGCAACTGACAACCGTCTTTCCGAAGAAGAAGTACGCGAATTAACCCGAAACGCTCATGAACGGGTAGCCAAATTACTCGATAACCGTAAACGTCAGGATTTTGCCAATGAGGTCGAGAGTTTGGTATTTCGAGCGAAACGCGTCTTTTCCGATTCTGAAGATCCTCTTGCCGAAGAAGCTCTGCAAGTGATTACTGAACTTGAAAGCGCTCAGGAAGTCGAGGATGAGGATTCCATTCAGGAAAAAATGGGTCAGCTCAACGAAATGCTTTCAAAATATGAAACGGCTGATTATTAAACTGTGACTGCAAATACATTATGCTTTAAAAATGAGACGGCTGCCGGCCGTCTCATTTTATTCTGCCATAAAAATTCCTGTGTGCGCAGGCATCTTGCCCGCAAAAGATGAGTG
>CAZXSQ010000058.1:0-7104 GCA_964643335.1 uncultured bacterium | reverse complement strand
TAAATGGGGATGTCTCAAAACTATGTTAGATGAGGAGGATGCCACAACATAGGGCAAAAACTGCCATATGCAGGGTTAGACCTATGTGTCTAATCCGATATGAGACATCCCCGCTCCAGAAAAAACGTAACAAGCTGCTAATGCGGAACGTTTTTCAAAGTGACTTAAGACTGGAATACATTTTAAATATAGATATTCTTTACAGTTGTGAAGTGATATTGGAAGGAGTTCATGATGGATGCATTAATATGCCCTGCCTGCGGGGTTTTCAACCCGGTTGAAGCGGAAGTATGCGAGAATTGCAGCGAGAATCTTTCAGCTGTTAAAAGTGTAATGGATACAGCGAATACCCATTACAACGAAGCTCTCGCTTTAGCCCATTCGGGTAAATTAGATGAAGCGATAGCCCAATTGGAGGCCGCCATCGCTTTGTCCGGTATGAATCCCAGTTATCACAATCTTTTGGGGACGATTTACGCCCAAAAAGGATTATACAGTGAGGCCATCCGCGCTTGGGAAAGAGCGCTGGCTTTGAGTCCCGAAGCCGAAAAAGCCTATAAAAATATTGAAAAAGCCCAGCGAATGGAAGAAGAAGCCTCCGAAGAACAGCGTAAACGCCCTTTTCTTTTGACCGCTATCGGGGCATGTGTCGTGGCGGCTATTTTTCTCATGCTTTCAATATATTTGGGCGCGAGAGTATATTTTTCCTCCAACCGTGTGGATACCCTGGTTCAAAATTTGAACACGAAATCCAATGAAGCGCAATCCTGGCAAATCAAATATCAAACCTTAAAAGACAGCATGCCGGAAGGCGGATTGGATCAGTTGATAAAAGAATGGACTGAAGCTAAAAAACTGGCAGAAGAAAGACAGAATCAATTAGAACGAGAAAGAGACCGGTATACTAAAATCGCGCAAAATCACCAGGAAACGGTGACCAAATTGCGTAATCAAGTAAAAACACTTCAATCTGAAAAAACTCAGTTGCAAGAAGACTTGAAACAAATTAGTGGTCTTCAATCGATCATTCAAACCAATAAAACCCAAATCCAGAATCTTCAAAAACAGATTCAACAGAAAAATGAAGACTTAAAGGCAGCGAATGAACGATTGGAGGAGATGAAAGATAAACTTAAACTCGCACAACAAACTATCGATACTATTCGGCAAAACCGTGAAGAAGTCCTGACCAAAGCGCGAAAAAGCCACGAAAAGGCCACAGAAAAACTGCATCAACAGATTTTGGACCTGCGAAGTGAGATCGGCAGGCATGAACGGAAACATATGGATATGAATTATGCCAACGAGGTGCTGGTGGAAGCGCTAAAGAATCTTGAAAACAACAAATTCACACTGGCTATGCAGAACGTGCAGGATGCTCTTGCCAGGGTAGATGAACACGTCACAGCATTGTATCTCCAGGACAAGTTACAACGTATTCTCAGTGACCCCCTCGAGCAGGAGATTCGGCGGCAGGAAGCATTGGCACGGGAGCAAAGACGCGCTCAGAAAAAGGAAGAACTTGTTGATTTAAACATTGAAAAAGCCGAAGAATTTTATGATCAAGGCGCTTATGAAAGAGCCATTGAAGCCGCCAGACGAGCTTTAGCACTGGCCCCCTCAGACCAAGACGATATTGATACTTGTCACAAGATCATTCAAGAGTCCAAAGAAGGCAAACAAGAAATTACCATGCTGATTTTGGAAGCCAGGCAGAAAATCTCCGAGGAAGAGTTCAAGACGGCTCAATCCATTATTAAGAAAGTGCTGAAACGTTCAGCCGTCAATCCCGAAGCCAAAGAATTGATGAGGCAATTGGAAAAGTAATCAGTAAGCAATATTCTGCACCCATTTTGCTGCATAAACGCCGCCGCCATGGAAAATATCGCCTCGGCTTAACAGTCCATTGGTGGGATGATAAACCAAGGCTGGCTGGGGATAGTTGCTTGCGCCGTAATCGTCTGCACTGTCGGGTCCCGAACTTTCTAAAAGCCAGACATTTCTGGGAAAATCTGTCCGGTTGAAAGTCGTTTGCCGACGAATATCCGCCCCGGTATAATGAAAGGTTCCCAATTCAAAATACGGGTCCAATTCCCGCCCGTCGGGAACATGATGGTCTCTTATATAAGTCACTTTAAACGGGTTGATAAAAGCAGCGGTGCTTGAAACATACGAGACAGGCGTGGTCAAATCACGAAAACCGGTGTAATGCAGGTCAGGATTTCCCCATCCATCCCATGCCCAGCGGGGATAACTGCCTTTATCGAGATAATACATCTCCAATCCTGTCTCGACTGAGCGCATGTTGCTCACTGCTTTGGCCACTTTGGCTCTAATCTGGGCCTGCAAGAAGTTAGGAACAGCAATCGCAGCCAAAATCCCGATAATCGCCACCACGATTAAAAGCTCAATAAGAGTGAACGCCTTCGATTTAGTCATTATCCATCCCCATTAAAAAAACAAAAAGACATTTAACCAATATTCATTAATTCACCGGTTTGTCAATGCGTGATACTCTTTTTTTTTGGGGGTAGCTATTTGTTAGTTTTATTTAACGCCAAGGCGCGAAGACGCGAACGCAAACGGATTTTTTTCTCTGCACCTATGCATTTCGGCGTCTTTGCGTTTTTATTTCAGCATGTAGATTATAACGAAATACAACTTTGGCGATTGATTAGAAATGAATGGTTTAATTTCTTTTGAGGATGTTACTTGTTTCAAAGGATACGATGAGTCACAGGTGGAGGTACTGAGTGATTACAGCATGTCGATCTGTAAGGGGGAACTTGTAACTATATTGGGGCCATCCGGTTCCGGGAAATCGACTGTACTGCGATTGATTATTGGGCTGGATGAATATCAATCCGGACAGATTTTATACAAAGGGAAGAATACCAGCGAGTGGAATGTGCTGGAACTTCGGCGGGAAATCGGTATGGTTTTTCAACTGCCGTACATGTTTCAGGGTACAGTACATGATAACATTTTATACGGCCCGCAAGTGCATAAAAAGATACCAGCAAATCCAAACGATTTTGTACATCGGATCATGGATCAGGTCGGCCTGCCGCTGGATTTGGAAATGCGCCGGGCTGAGGATTTATCCGTTGGTCAAAAAATGCGCGTATCGCTGGCTCGCACCTTGGCCAATGAACCAGAAGTGCTTCTTTTGGATGAACCCACCGCCTCACTCGACCCAACCGCTGCGAACCGGATTCTTGAGTTGATTCGCTATCTGAATCAGAATCTTGGGCTGACTATCATTACGGTAACGCATGAAGTGGAATCCGCACACAGCCTTGGCGGACGCTCATTGATTTTGATTGATGGCAGAATCGTCGATGAAGGTTCGGTGGACGAATTGAAGCAACAGGCCTCCTCGTCGAACACTCAAAAATTTCTGGCGGGTACACTGACATGAATCAACCTTACTTGAATATCTATCTCGATCAGGTGGCTCTGTCTGCATTAGTGGTTGTATTTGCCATGGTGCTGGCCTGGGTAAATCGGGCAAACTTGGAAAAACAGTATCTGATAGGCGCTCTGCGTTCTTTCATTCAGTTATGGCTGGTGGGCTATGTGTTATTTTGGCTTTTTCAGTCAAAAAATCCTGTGTATCTGCTTCTTACCATTGAAGTCATGATCGTTGTTGGGACGTGGACAGCGGTGAAACGGCAAAAATTGTTTTCATTGAAGACGTTCGGTTTTCTGATTCTATCTCTGCATACCTCTGTGATCGGGTTGGGAGTTTACCTGTTTTGGGTTGTACTTCGCGTGGGGCCGTTTGATTATCCTCATTTGTTTATTCCGTTAATGGGGATGGTGATCGGAAATAGTGCAAACGGTGCATCACTGGCGCTGCACCGCTTACGGGGTGAAATTAAGAGCCATCGGGGAGAGATTGAAGCGGCGCTGGCACTAGGCGCTTCGCCGCGTAAATCGATCGAACCTTATGTCTCCATGACACTGCAAAACGCGCTGATTCCTATGATCAATAACATGATGATGATGGGGATTGTCCAGCTGCCAGGAATCATGACCGGCCAGATGATTTCCGGCGTCATTCCCCAGGAGGCAGTGCGTTACCAAATCATTGTTGTTTATTTGCTGTCAGGGACCATTGCGTTGACTTGTCACTTGACAGTTAAATTGGAAGCGAAAAAATATTTCACGTCTCATTGGAGTTTGAATTTTAAGGAACTGATGTAAGCATAGTAACCATGCCTCTTACATGAGTGAACGTTAGATAATATCATAAAATCAAAAAAAGTTAGATATGTTTTTAAGAATCCTTTACCATCAAGCCAAGTATAAGTGGGGAATCAATCTGTTAATCTTTCTGGCGCTGACCAGTGTTGTGGGGCTTTATGTGTATCTGCAAAACACAAGCCGGTTCGCCAACCGCTCCATGCAGTTGATTATGAAAAATATGGGGCATAACCTGATTATTCTTCCGGAAGAAGCCAGACCCACGGATACCTATCTTTGCAGCGGGAATCAAGTTCTTTTCTCAGAAGAAGCCACACGCGAATTCGCCAAACACCTGCACCTGGCGTCCAAATATTACGTATCTGTCTTACAAAAAAAGATCACCATCGACGGCGGTGAATTTATCCTGACCGGGATCGAACCCGTGAGGCGGAAAGATGAAACCCCCGAAAAAGGTAACATGATCGATCCGATTCAACTCGGGCATGCACGCCTCAGTGCAACGGCTGCGAGGGAATTTGAAAGTAAGGCAGGTTCAACTATATCAGTTCTCGGGCGGGAATTTTTAGTCACTGAGATATTACTTCCTAAAGGCACTATTGATGATTTCAGGATTTATATCAACCTGCAGGATTGCCAGGATATGTTGAATAGGCCTGACCAGATTAACGCGATTCTGGCATTTGCCTGTCTCCATGTCGGGAATCTGGAAGAAACCAATGCTTTCCAATCAAGAGAGTTGAACAAAATACGCCCCGGCTTTAAGCAGATTACCAAGACGGATATTTTCCAAGGCCGTTACCTTGCTCGTGCCACAACAAGTGGGTCTTTACATTATATCCTTATGATCGTGCTTGCCGTTGTTGTTTTGTTGATTGCGATCACAGGACTCCAGGAAGTCTCTGAACGCCGCCGGGAGTTGGGGATTTTTGTATCCTTGGGCGCTAGTTATTTCTATATTGCAGGACTCTATTTTGCGAAAATATTGATTCTGGCTTTGGCGGCTTCATTCGTGGGATTTTATATTGGCTCTCAAATATCGCTTTGGCTCAACACCCCATTGTTGATTGTTAATACATCCCCCGTCCGGTTCTTATGGAATCAACTGCCTGACATTATTTACATGACCTGCTCGATAGCCTTGATTGCCGAATTGTTACCTATTATCCGGCTGCTAAATATGGACCCGGCTGCGACTTTGATTGAGGAATGAACGTGTTTATTCAAACGAAAAATTTGTCAAAAGTATACAGAAAATCGAGTGAAGAGATTTGCGCAATTGATGCATTAAACCTTCAGATCGATGCTGGGGACTTTGCCGTGATCTACGGTCACAGCGGCTGCGGGAAAAGCACACTTCTTTTGATGCTCGGTGGAATGCTGCATCCCACATCCGGCCAGGTTATTTACAACGGCCAGGATTTATATGCTCATACCCCCTTTCTTCGCCGGCAATATCGTAAGGAGTCGGTTGGCTTCGTATTCCAAAAATTTTATTTGATGCCTTATTTGACGGTGATGGACAATATCCGTCTGTCGTTGACGATTCGTAATATCAATCATGACGTGAATGAAACCATCCAATCGATCACAGAACAACTTGGCATTCACCAACGTTTGCATCATCTGCCGGTGGAGCTCAGTGTGGGTGAGCAGCAGCGGGCGGCGATGGCCCGCACGTTGGCGGGCAATCCTGAGCTAATCTTAGCCGATGAACCCACCGGTAATTTGGATCGGGAGAATAGAACAATTTTGGCTGAATGCCTAGAGAAACAAAACCAAGAAGGCAAAACCGTAATCCTGGCCACTCATGATGAATCCCTGCTGGAACTGGGGAATAAGAAAATTCAATTAGTATCCGGACGGGTGATTCATAATTAAATTAAAGTAAAAGAAACTACTGAGAGGATCTAATCTAAGAAAGGATGATGCACAAGCTTAAGCCAGCACCTGGGCCGGCCGTATCACTTCCCCTTCATTGGTTTGGATGCCTCGTTGAATCACCTTTTGTACAGTTTGACCGGCTGTGCCCGATTGATTTTGATTGCTGTGCAACTTGTAATTGAAAAAATCACCAGGGGCAACTCGAATTTGGGACATGCCCAATGGTGTAAGGATGCTGCTTAAATATTGATCAACAACATCATTGAGATTTGGGATACTCTGCTGATGTTGTGTTTCCAATTTTTCGATTTCGTCGATATGTTGAATTAATCCTTGTTTAATGGTGTTTTCATATTCGGTATTCAAATGTTCTTCCCGCAGTTTGTTCGAGGTTCCTTCTTCTATTGCTTCACTCAGCTGTTCATGTAAAACCTCAAAGACGTAAGAGCGGTAACCCAGTTCTTGATCAAACACGTGTAATGGAGGCTCACCTTCGTTATTGTGCCATTGAAATAAATAATCGATATAATCCGAATGGATAAATTCTCTGAATGATTTGATCGGAACATTATGGAAATCCGGAATTTGACTGCTTGGTACAATGACCTTTTTAAGCGATTCATCAACCGTGGCGCGAAATTTGAGGATCGGTAAACGGAATGAAGAATTGATATGCTTTAAATCCTGCACCGGCTTATTGTTGGCTCCCAGTGCCTGGAGTAAATCTTTCATGGCTTGATAAGCCGGGTTGTTTTCTATTTCAGGCGAGACGACCGTTTTGGACTTAATGATATAAATCGCTTGATCGGTGAACCGGTCCCTTAATGTATGAATATATTCATCAAAATAGGAATCATCCAATACTTGTTGTTCTTTCGATATTTTGATTTCGGTCGATTCAATCGCATCCGATAAATTGTTAATCTGTTCATTCAAGTTGGAAATGGCGGATGAAATTTGATCGGACGTATCCTCCAGTTTTTTTATCCGTTGAAGTGCTTCGGATAATTC